>CAYPIW010000176.1:0-5724 GCA_964410925.1 uncultured Desulfobacteraceae bacterium | reverse complement strand
AAGGCATGCGAAAAAAATAACCGCAGGCATATAGTTGATATTCCGAGGATTATTTTTTGAGCATAACGCAGAGATTGGGCAAAAAGACCATTTATGGATGGATACTAATTCGTTTTCGAATTTCGGGTCGTCTCATCCATTTTCATATCGGACATATCGAGGTCGTCTGTTTGCATTTTCATCGACCCGGCAGAACTCGGCGTTGTATTTTGTTTTCGAATCTCCAACATCTTTTGAATGGCTTCTCGTAAACGGCTTTCCGAATCGAGCATGAACTGGGCGGAAACCACAATCTGTTCATGTTCTTTCAGTCCTTCCAGTACCTGAAACTCATAATCATGTCCTTCTACGCCGAGCTTGACTTCACGCGGCTGAAATTTCCCATCGCCAAGGGCCACAAAAACGATCTTCCGAACACCGCTGTCGATAACCGCTTCCTGGGGGATAACCAGACTATCCCCGGCAATGGAGGACTCCAGAGTCACATTGGCGTACATATTGGGTTTCAGATGAAAATCGGGATTGGGAAACTCTAATCTAAGTGTGGCCGTTCGGGTCTTTGCCGCAAGAAACGGATAAACGTACAGGACTTTACCGGCAAAGATTTTGCCCGGGATATAGGAAAGTTCCATTTTGGCAGGCATTCCATTGTGAACCCAGGGAAGCTCGTACTCATAAATATCCACATCCACCCACACTGTTGAAAGATCAGCGATTTTATACTGGTTCTCGCCCGTTTTTACATAGTGGCCTTGAAAGGCACTTTTATCGATGACCACGCCCCTTGCCGGAGAATAGACGGTTAGGGTCTTTTGGACGCTACCGGTATTTTCGATGTGCTTTATTTGATTTTCGCTCAGATCCCAATAACTCAGTCGGGTACGGGAAGCTTCCAAAAGTCGTTGGGCGCCTTCACGGATACTGGCGTAAGGACTTTCTTTTAGACTTTTATTATGCTGCAAGGCCAGAAGATATTCTTCCTGAGTCGTTACCAGTTCCGGACTATAGATAGCAAAAAGCGGTTGGCCTTTTTTCACTGTTTCACCGATAAAGTTCACATACAGTTTTTCAATCCATCCGTTAAATTTGGTATTGACCGAATAGATTCCTCTTTCATTGTAAGTAATGTTGCCAAACGTTCGGATATATTTGACCAGGGGTTTGCGTTTTACGCGTCCCAGACGAACTCCCATATTTTGAATGGTTACCGGATCGATGCGGATGGTTGACACAGGTTCTTTGTCCTGGCCTTCTTCTTCGTACACCGGCACCAGATCCATTCCCATGGGAGATTTTCCCGGCTGGTTTCGAATATACGTCGGATCCATGGGGGCGGCCCAGTATTTGATTTTTTTACCGGTTTTGGGATCTATCATTCCGGCTTTCAGTCCCTTTTCCGAAGCCAGTGCTCGTGAAACCGTAAGGTTGAGTTCGCCGGTGTGCTTTATATGGAGACCCGTCCAGGTGATCAATAATGTCAACACACCGATCAAGACAAATGCTGCGATACGGTTTGACTTTTTTATAAATTCTTTCATGATCTGTTCTCCTCTTGCCTGTGGGAACCCTTGTCACCGGGATTCCGGGTCAAAATCGGCCCGCCCAGAACTTCTTCGAGTTCTGCTCGCTTTTTATAGAGGCTGAACAGATAATTTTCTGACTGAAGTTGGAAGCGGAGCAATCGAATTTGAGCATTGATCATGGTACTGAATTCTACCTTGCCGACTTCATAGGCACTTAAGGAAGAACGGACCCACTGATCTGCCTGGACGATCAGGGCATCCGTTATCAGCCGATAGTTTTTCCGGATGTTTCGGATATCACTGACCAGGGCGTCTATTTTGTGAGGAATACGGTTTACTAAATTTTGATAAGATTGTAGGGCGGCCTGATGACTTAATTTGGTTGCTTCCAATTTTTTGTCCTGACGGGTGTTTTTCCAAAGAGGAATATTCATGACAACAGAGGTTGAAACAAAGTCCGGCAAATCTCGGCCGTTGAAATCTTCTTCCCGTTGACCATAGGCCACTTTAACATCCATGTCCGGCCAATAGTCCTTTCGGGCCAGCTCGATCTCCACATTGGCCTGATCGATTTCAACCTGTTTAACCTTGAGCCAGGGATTCATCTTCAATGATAGAGTTTGTAATTCCTCTGTTCTCGGCACCGAATCAGGATACGGAAGGTTTTTAGGCGGTGTTACCGGGATGAATCTTTCCCGATTAAGCAGGCTGTTTATCCGATCTTCCTGTGTGCGGCGTTTTTTCCCCAAAGTAATCTGTTCATCCAAAAGTTTGCTCGTTTCCACCTGGACTTGCAGAACATCCTGCTGAATTCCCTGACCCGAGGCATATTTGGTCTCCGATACTCTGAGCAACCGGGTCAATATATTCATCAGTCTGTCATTTATTTTCTGTGCGCTGGCAATAAACCCCAGTTCATAATACGCCGTCGCTATTTCTCGAGAAAGTTCCAGCCGTTTTGCCTTTAGGATCGCTTCTTGACGAATTGCCTTTATCGCAGCTTGTTGAGATTGGAGGCTTAATTTGCCGAACCATGGTATTTTCTGAGCGATAAAAATCTGCTTCTGAGTCATTGGCTCCTGATCAAATCTGAAGGTGTCGGTGGGAAGATTCAGGAAAGCGATGCCAACACGAGGATCATTCAACGAGCCCGCAAATGAGATTTCTTGTCTAAGGCTTTTCACCCGGGATTCAAGACTCTTGATATCCTGGTTATTGGCCAAACCTTCTTCAATAAGTCTGGCCAGATGCGTTGGCGCCCAGATGGAAGACTCGGCAGGTAATTTGACAGGAGCAATGAAAATCACCACGGCAGTTACCCATATCAGCAATAAAAATTTGATCAAAAACTGCTTCATATCGGGCCTCCTGTGGTTTCTAAGGATTTCAACATATATTCACAGTACAGCAAAACATGTGCCAAAACATGAGTGTTTAAAAATGAAGCACAATTCTAATCGGTATAGAAAAGAATAAATATTTTTGATATGGTATACAAACAGGTTTTATAATTTGATGCGAATCGCCTGTTTCACAGAACAATATCTCGCTTCATTGAGTTGACATGGAGTTGACATGCTACATTGTAGCATTATAATAAGTATAATTCAAAACTTTTGTGTTTTTATGATAAAACAGAAAGTTCTTATAATTATTTCATAGGAGGATAATATGCTGCTTAAAGGGAAAAAAGTGATTATTCTAATAGAAGAAATGTTCAATGTCTTTGAATTCTGGTATCCTTATTACAGATTAAAGGAGGAAGGCGCAAAAGTTACCGTAGTTGGATCCGGGAAAGCTGAAATTTATACCGGTAAGCCGGGAACACAAGCCAAAGCCGATGCCAGTGCCGACCAGGTAGCCGCGAAAGACTTTGACGGAATTATCATTCCGGGTGGATATGCGCCGGACATGATGCGCCGTTACCCATCCATGGTCAAACTGGTAAAAGATATTTTTAATGCCGACAAGCCGGTCGCCGCCATTTGTCATGCCGGATGGATGCTGGTTTCTGCGGGAATTCTCTCCGGAAAGAAAGCAACTTCTTTTTTTGCAATAAAAGACGATTTAATAAATGCCGGCGCAAAATGGGTTGATCAGGAAGTGGTTGTAGACGGAAACCTGATAACCAGTAGAACTCCGGATGATCTTCCGGCCTTTATGAAGGCCGTGATTCAATTACTTCAATAAGAGAGACCTTTGAAAAACATCCCCTTTTGCCCAATTTCTGCGTCAGGCTCAAATTTTAATCCTCAAAATACTTAATGTATTCCTGTGGTTAAAATTTTCGCCTTCCTTGACCTTGAACAAAATTGGACATTTTTCAAAGGTCTCTAAGATATATTGCTAATGGGATTTTGGTTTCATTTTTCCAAACGGGAAACGGCTGAATCCCAGTCGGCAAGATTATCAAGCACAGTCTCCACGAAATCGGTACGCCGGTTCTGGTAGTCCAAATAGTAAGCATGCTCCCAGACGTCAACGGTAAAGATGGGTTTCAAACCATGGGAGAGGGGTGTGTCTGCATTTGCAGTTGTGACTACTTTAAGTATATCATCATCCAATACCAACCAAACCCACCCGCTCCCGAACCGACTCTTGGCCGCTGCTAAAAATTCCTTTTTGAACGCATCAAAACTTCCGAATGAGTCTTTGATCTTTTTTGCGAGCTTGCCCTTTGGCATGCCGCCGCCCCCGGGTTTCATGCAGTTCCAGAAAAAGTCATGGTTCCAGGCTTGAGCAACATTGTTGAAGATTTCGGAATGCTTCTTTTTACTTGCGGTAAGCTTGATAATTTCCACAGGCGTCTTACCCTGGAAGGCGCTGTCCATCAACAGACGGTTGGCCGTGGCCACATACCCGGCATGATGTTTGCCATAATGCAACCCGATAGTCTTTCCAGAGATATATGGTTCAAGTGCATCCTCTGGATAAGGAAGAGTATCCTGCACCAATAAGGGTTTTTCCTCAGCAGTTCCGCATTGATTGACAACCAAAGCAATGCAGAGAGCCAAAAAAAGCAGGGTTGCCTTTCGTAGCTTTTGGGTTCGGTTAATCGACCATTTCGCCATACATTTCTCCTCTCTTTCGGATTTTCCGGAGACTTTACGTCTCAATGGAACCTGGGGTTTCTGCTTGTTTTTATTTTTTCATAGCAATCCTTCAAAACCGTTCAGCATGTGAATCCAAAGTGGATTTCTTGGCCGGATTAACCATGGGATAGTCTGTTATGAGATGGGGAGTCACCCCCCCCATGGCATTTTGGAATAAACGTCTGTAAGCTTATCCCGATATTCCCTGAAAAAATTTTCATGGCTTTTTTCCCAGCCCGACAGCATAAGCAGTGCATCTCTGGCTTTTCCTTTCGTTAGCTCAGCCATTTTCCCATAGAATTCGCTCAAATCTTTTTCTATCAGCCATGCGGTATTAAAAACGGTTACATCCGGGATCATGGACTCGTCAATACACTTTTGTAAAAACTCGGATTTGGACCGCTCGTCAAAATAGTTGGTGGGCTCAAGAACTATTTCCTTAATCTTTTCGGGTTCGATGTCGGACCCTTTCCTGAGATCTTTCAAGATAAGACTGATAAATTCAATATGCTTTGCTTCTTCCTCGATCAAACGTTTAAACGCTGAAACCGCCGCACCGACCCCCATTCGCTGAATAGAGACTTCAAAAAAACTCTTACCGGTTTCCTCTTGATTCAAAGCATACTCGAAAATTTTAATTAACTTTTCATTGGGAACCATTTCTACCTCCTTGTTTTATAAAAGTGTCCATGCCCTGTATTACAACCGGTTAATATATCTTCCGCTGACGGGAGCATTACCGATTTGTTAAAATGGTTTTCCCCCATCAACTTAATCATTTTTTGAGCGAAAGCCTTGCAATCAGGTTTCAGGTGTCAGGAGTAAGAAACGAATTAGCTGACACCTGACACCTGAAACCAAAAAGTCCCGGATAACAATTAACAAACTGGTAATGCACCCCCGCTGACTAACCACTGACCCCTATAGACAGAATCAGACCCTGGTGTAACCCGCCGACGATAATCGGGCAATTTGTAATATTGATGAACTCGCAAAAAGTCATAAAATACCGTTTTCCGTCATTCCGGCGAAAGCCGGAATCCAGTCTTTTCAATCAGTTGCAGAGCACCTGGACTCCGGTTTTCACCGGAGTGACGACTTTTTGCGAG
>CAYPIW010000175.1:0-7765 GCA_964410925.1 uncultured Desulfobacteraceae bacterium | reverse complement strand
TGCACATTAAAAAGTTAAATTTCATCTTCAGCTATCTCATTCCTATCATATATTTAAAAATTATCAACAATATTATTGTGTTTCACATCTTGAAGAAATATTACAAAAAATAGGCAAGCGGATTTTGACGCCCATATGGCATGTTATACCGATGCAGCATAACAACCCCATTTGAAAGGAGGAAATGTAATGGATGAATTTAAGCGCTACCTGTTTTCTAAAAAGATCGTTACTAAAAAAATGCCGTATTATTTAAACTGGATCACAAAATTTCACGAATTTTGTGACATCAAGTACGAAACACCCATCACTTCAGAAAATATCGATCGTTTTTTTCACCATATTTCCCACTCAATATCGTACCGAGCATTAGATAAACTAAAACCAAATTAATACGAAAATATTAGAAATTTCCTAATACCCTCGACCTCATATAGCACCTTATTATATAGAAAACATGACCTGAAAAATACGAATAAAATCATACTTTCTTCGTATTTACAACTTAGAATAAGGTCGGAAAAAGAGGTATAAATGAAAATAAAGGGATTACAGAAAGTTTGTTCTTTGATAATTTATGAAATTCATTTGGATTGCTGAGGGAAGGATTCTGAAAAAATTGTATGGAGGTGTGCGATACGGTTCCTGCTATTAAATCAGGAAATTGGTCGCCATAAATATCTCAATCAGAAAATTTAATGCCTGGAGCAAAATAGACAGAGCCCTTTAATGATGTCATTTTCAAAAATTTCTTATTGAATTATAATTTATGCAAATATCCACACACCAAGCTGAGGAGTTGGGCAACGATAACCGAAAAACTGTGATAAATGTAAAAACTATCGGTCAAATGCTGCCTTCCAAAAACGGCACGGCTTTGCCCAGTTCCTCTCAAGCTCCTTGTTCGCCGTTCTTCATTTGTATTGCTTCCATGGCTTTTTTGCTTAGCGTTTCAACGGATTCGTCGGGCCAAAGGTCTCTTTGCCACTTTGTATAATCAAAAGGTTCTCTGATTATTAGAGAGATGAATCGTTCTGCTTGTACATTACCAAGATCGGCAATTAATGCTTTTATGCCTCTTTGTTTAATCTCTTGTATCTGTTATCATCACATACTCTCCAAAATGGGAATGAAATTAACAGGGTTAATCACAATAAGTTCTTTGGTTTTAGCCCATTTATTTAAGAGGTTATCATCTGTTGTTAGGAAATATTCCGCTTTTCCTTCAATAGCACATGCAATATGGAGTGCGTCTTTAGATTTTACGCCATGCAGTGTAAATTCGGATGCTCTTGCCACAACATTTTTAGCACCCCCAATATTCTCGGCTGCTATTTTTTTCCATTCTATTATCGCATTCCTTCTTTCGACGAACGGATTCTGTATATTCTCATATTCTAAAATATGTGACCAGATTAATTGCAATTTTCCAATTAGAATTTTTTCTTGAATAAATAATTTTGCTTCAGTTTCAAGTTTGACACGCATGGAAGACTGATCATCGAGTGGCCGATTAAAAGAGCAGTTGTCTAAATATATTTATCATGCGCTCCTTTATGGAAAATACACCATATTGAATAATTACGCAAGGTTCATAAAAAAATGTTAAAACCATAACGCACAAATCCCCAGTGCCATTTCTTTATACTAATTGTATCCTTATTCGCCTTTCACCTTCCAGTATCTTTTTCCCAGGCGAGGATGATTTACCACTGCGAAACCGATCGGGGGAGGCCAGGTGAGAGGGAATAAAAAAATAAACGATTGACTAATTCAATGGATTTTGAAATTTTCGAATAGATGACCCGGTAGACCAGTAAAGCACAAAGGAACAAAAGGAAATTAGTCCAAGGAGATCCGGGTGTAAATCAAGATTGTTGGTTATTGAGTTCAATGGTAAGGTGTCAGTGTTCAGGTTTCGAGAGTATTACCGATTTGTTAAAATGGTTCTCACGTATTAATTTATTTATTTTTGAGCGAAAACCTCGCCATCGGGTTTCGGGTGTCAGGTTTCAGGAATCGCCAAACCTGATACCTGAAACCTACATGTCCCCTGACACCTTTTCCTCAAAGCTAAATACGTAGCGCAGACGAACATGAATTTTCATATTGCCAACAACCGTGGTTTACACCCGGGAGATCCATACGTGTTAGGTGGAGCATCAATACAATGAAGCAATTTTTCAAGATTTTTATTTTAGCGGTTATTTTTATATCGGTCGGGGTTCTGGGTGGCTGGTGGTTTATAAAAATGAAAGACAACCCGTCCGCCACCGAGCTTAAGATCTACGGAAATATCGATATCCGCGATGCGAACCTTGCATTTAATGAACAGGAGCGCATTGCGCAGGTTTTGGTGGAAGAAGGCGATCGCGTTACCGCAGGCCGGGTTCTGGCGATACTGCAGAGCAATCGACTGGAAGCACAGATCCAAGAGGCCGAGGCCCAAATTGCCGCCCAACAGGAGGTGGTCAAACGACTCGAAACCGGGACCCGACCGCAGGAGATCGAGCAGGCGCGCGCTGAGATGGCGGCGGCAAAAGCCACAGTCCAAAATTCCATGCTGAATTTCGGGCGTATCAGTAAAACTTCAGGGGCCGGGGCTACAAGCCAGCAGGCCCTGGACAATGCCCGGGCCCAGTTGGATGTGGATCAGGCCCAGCTCAAAGTCAAAGAAAAGGCGCTGAATCTTGCACTGGAAGGCCCTCGAAAGGAAGACATTGCCGAGGCCAAAAAGACGCTGGAGGCACTCAAGGCGTCTCTTTCACTACTAAAGATAAGGCTTGCGGATATGACTTTGATATCACCGTCGCCGGGTATCATTCGGAACCGGATTCTGGAGCCCGGAGAAATGGCGAGTCCAAACCAGCCGGTTGTTACTCTGGCGCTGACCGATCCCAAGTGGGTACGGGCCTATGTTCCGGAGCCGGATCTCGGCAGGATTAATCTCGGCATGAAGGCCGGGATCTTGAGTGATTCGTTTCCGGATAAGACGTTTGACGGCTGGATCGGTTTTATTTCTCCTGTGGCCGAATTTACCCCGAAAACCGTGGAGACCGAGGACTTACGGACAAAACTGGTGTATGAAGTGAGAGTTTTCGTTCATGATTCCAAAGATCTGCTTCGTTTGGGAATGCCGGTCACGGTGATTGTGGACCGTACCGTTTCGCCGGGTGTATCCGGGGGCATCGGCGTTCCGGCTCAGAAAACCGCCCACCCGGACCAGGGATAGCCGGCGATATGACTGCTCAGTCACATACGCAGAGCACGGCCTCAACAGATGTGGTGCTGGCGGTCCGGAATCTGGAAAAGACGTTTCCTTCCAAAAAAGGGCCTTCGATTCAGGCCCTGCGGGACGTTTCGCTCAATGCCATGCGCGGACAGGTAACCGGGCTTGTGGGAGCGGACGGGGCCGGAAAAACCACCCTGATTCGTACGGCAGCCGGTCTGATTGTCCCCACTGCCGGCACTGTTACCGTATTGGGGCTCGACAGCATGGTCGATACCATCGAAATTCAGAGTCGTGTCGGTTATATGCCTCAGAAATTCGGCCTGTATCAGGACTTGACCGTGACGGAAAATATGGATCTTTATGCCGATCTTCAGGGGGTGCCGTATTCCGTGCGAAAAGATCGGTATCACCGTCTGCTTCAGATGACCGGTTTGGAACCCTATACCCGGCGTTTGGCAGGTGCGCTTTCCGGTGGAATGAAACAGAAGCTGGGCCTGGCCTGTTCGCTCATCAAGTCGCCGGAGATGCTGTTGCTGGACGAGCCGACCGTAGGTGTGGATCCCATTTCGCGTCGGGAGCTGTGGAAAATCGTTTACGAGCTGGTGGGAAGGGATAGTATCGGGGTGCTGCTTTCAACCGCCTATCTGGACGAGGCAGAGCGATGCGATCATGTGGTGGTGCTGCATGAAGGCGAAAAACTTGCCCAGGGAACGCCCGGGGAGTTCAAAGAGCGGGTGGGACAAAAAGTAGCGCTCGTGGATCCTTCGCCGGATATCAAGCCCCGTCGAATACAAACGCATCTTGTGGGCAAAGCGCATATTATCGATGCCACCATTCGATCCGGGAGGGTGCGCGTGGTGACCGATGATTACGGCACCCAAGCGGTGGCCGACGCTTTGCCGGAAAAATGGCCGGCAACCATCAAGAGCACGCCCCCGACCTTTGAAGATGCTTTCATGACCCTGATCCCCCACAAAGAGAGCCGTTTTCAAATCAACCCCGTCGACGAAACTTCCGGCAAGACAATTCGGAATGAAGAAGTGGTGGTGCAGACTCGCTCGCTTCAGAAATTTTTCGGTGATTTCGAGGCGGTCAAAAAACTTACCTTCGAGGTACGGCGCGGCGAGATTTTCGGTCTGCTCGGTCCGAACGGCGCCGGGAAAAGCACCACCTTCCGGATGTTGTGCGGATTGTTGGAGGTCAGCGGCGGCCAGATTAGCGTGGCCGGGCATAATTTGCGGCACTCCCCGTCCAGGGCCCGTTCCCATTTGGGATACATGGCCCAGCAGTTTTCCCTTTACGGCCAGCTCAGCGTAAAGGAAAATCTGCGCTTTTTCGGGAGGGCCTATGGTCTTGGCGGGGATCGCCTGCGACAGCGGATGGATTGGGCGTTCACGGAATTCAGACTTGAAAAATGGTGCGACAAGGCGGCGGGACAACTGCCGGGCGGTTATAAGCAGCGTCTGGCAATGGCGGTGTCGCTGTTGCATGAGCCGGAAATTCTTTTCCTGGATGAGCCGACGTCGGGTGTGGATCCTTTGGCTCGCCGTGAGTTCTGGATCAGGATCAACGGTTATGCCGAACAGGGGGTGACCGTTGTTGTGACAACACATTTTATGGAAGAATCCGAATACTGCGACCGGATGTTGATCATGTCCCTGGGAGAAAGCCTCGCCATGGGCACGCCTTCTGAAATCCGGGCACTGGCCCGTTCAAAAGAAAACCCGGAACCAACCATTGAAGATGCGTTTATCGCCCTTGCAGAGGGAACCATTGTACCTTCCGGCGGACCGAATCGAATTGAAAACACCAGAGGGAGAAAATGACGCCGCGCACCCTTTTTTTTATGCGCATGCGGGGGATTCTCCGCAAGGAAGTGCTTCAGATCCTCCGCGATCCCAGCAGCATTGCGCTGGCCATTGTTTTACCTTTGGTGCTTCTTTTTATTTTCGGATACGGGGTCACCCTGGATGCCGAAAACGTGCCCGTCGCCGTTGTGCTCGACGACAACGGCCCGACAGCCCGGGAGGTGTCGGCCAGATTCGATTTGTCACCGTATTTCAAAACCATTCATTTGACATCCATGGCCGAAGCAACGGAATGGCTGAATCAAAGGCGTGTTGATGGTATTGTTCATCTGCAAGCCGATTTTTCGTCCGGTTTGCACCAGCGGAACCCTGCGCCGGTTCAGGTGATTGTCAACGGTATCGATGCAAACCGGGCGCGTTTGATTCAGGGATATGTGCGCGGGGTGCTTCAGAAATGGACAGAGCTGCGTCAGGCCCGGGGCGAACCGGTGGCCGGCTCTTCCGTGAAAATATCCCAGCGGATATGGTTCAACGAGGCGGCGGTCAGCCGGAACTTTCTGGTACCGGGTCTCATCACCCTGATCATGACCCTGATCGGAATCCTGTTGACCGCATTGGTGGTGGCCCGGGAATGGGAGCGCGGAACCATGGAGGCCATTCTGGTCACGCCGATTCGCAGAGTTGATCTTCTGCTGGGAAAGATGCTTCCTTATTTTATCCTGGGTATGCTGGGCATGGGTCTGTCCGTGGTCGTCGGCACCACGCTGTTTCATGTGCCGTTTCGCGGCTCCATCGTCGCCCTTTTTATCTTGAGTGCGCTTTTCATGCTGGCTTCGCTGGGCTTCGGTCTGTTGATATCCGCTGCCGTACGAGTCCAATTCGTGGCCGCACAGATTTCTATTGTTGCGGGATTTTTACCCGCACTCTTTCTTTCGGGCCTTATTTTCGACCTGGAAAGTACGCCCCGGTTCATTCAAATCGTAAGCCACGTGGTTCCCGCGCGGTATTTTGTGGATATCAGCCACACCCTTTTCATGGCCGGCGACGTCTGGCCGGTACTGCTGCCTAATGCTTTGGCCCTTTTCGGCATGGCTGTTTTATTTATCAGCCTGGCTTTTCGCAAAATCACCAAGCGACTGGAGGGCTAATGGATGTCGTACGCCGCATTATCGCATTGATGATTAAAGAATTCATCATGATCCTAAAGGACCCCAAAAGTCGCTTTGTGATTATCGGCCCGCCATTATTCCAGTTTTTCGTATTCGGGTATGCCGCAACCTATGATCTTAAAAATGTCCGCTATGCGGTATACGACGAGTCTCGAACCACCGAGTCCCGGCAGCTTCTGTCCCGGTTTGAAGGGTCTGAAAATTTTGAACTGACAAAGACCCTTTTGACCGAAAAAGAGATTGACTTTATGATCGACCGCGAAAAAGCCTGTCTGGTCATCCACGTCGGGTCTGAGTTCAGCCGCGATCTTCACAACGGCCGTACGGCGACGCTCCAGGTGATCGTGGACGGCCGTAATTCCAATGTGGCCCTGATCGCTTTAGGGTATATTGGAAGCATTGTTGAACAGTACAGTCAGGATCTTGTTAAAAAAGGAGTGGTCAGCATGGATGGCCCCGGTGTGATGCTGGCGGATCGGGCATGGTTTAACGCCAATCTTCAAAGCAGATGGTTCATTGTATCGGCGTTGGGCGGCCTCATCAGCATGGTAGTGGTGATGATCCTTACCAGCCTTTCGGTGGCGCGGGAGCGCGAGTTCGGTACATTCGATCAACTTTTGGTCGCTCCGTTCACCCCTGGAGAAATTCTCATCGGCAAATCCCTGCCCGGTATGTTCTTCGGCATCATGGATGCACTGTTGTTTGCGGCCGGTGCGGTTTACTGGTTCGGTGTGCCGTTTCGCGGAACCGTTCCGACCCTTGTCCTGGCCCTGGGGTGTTTCATTATCACCATAGTGGGTATCGGATTGCTGGTGTCGTCCCTGTCAGTGACCATGCAGCAGGCACTCCTCGGATCTTTTGTCTTCATGATGCCGTCCGTCATTCTTTCCGGGTTCGCCACTCCCATTGAAAACATGCCCCACTGGCTCCAGACCGGTACTCTGCTCAATCCCTTGCGCCACATCATCACCGCTCTGCGCAATATATTCCTGGAAGGCGCCGGGGTAAGCATGATTTGGCCCCAGCTTTGGCCGCTATTGCTGATGGCCGGTTTTACGCTGCCGATGGCGGGCTGGATGTTCCGGCACCGGTCTCAATGACTTTCCAAAACCGTGATTATGACGGGATGTGAGGCTATAATTGTGCTAAGCATATTGTAGCATCAGGAATACAGGCAAGTTGAGAATCACTCGAAGGAAGTATCACAGATAAGATGTCGATAGACGCAGATGATTTGACAAAGATCAAAATTAGGATTTACTTGACCTGACACCAGATAAATATGATATCTGTATATCAATTGTGGTTCAGACGATTAGAATAAAAGGCGTAACTATATGATGGAGTCATTTTGCAACAAATTTCCAAAAATAGCGAAAAAAGAAACCCGAAGCATCACTATATTTAAAAAAGGGAGTTTCAACTCTCTGCCGACGGATAACTATACATTTTTGAGGGACGAGGGGGTCGCATCTAAATTATAAAGTGTTGACGAGGCCATGCCGTTAAGATAGCGTGCGAAAAACAAAAGAAGATGCTTCCTGGCGAAACAAAAA
>CAYPIW010000174.1:0-19503 GCA_964410925.1 uncultured Desulfobacteraceae bacterium | reverse complement strand
CCGTCTAAATCAGACTTTTTACGAGTTCATCAACCCCAGGATATTATAAAAACAACATTGTAAATTTACAATCATTTAAATCTGTTTATATGACTGATTATTTTCATACTTTTCATATACCTGTTATGGGCACCGGGCATTCGGTTGACACCCCTATCCGCGTGGGGCCTCTAGGGATTTCTTCGGTTATTTCACTCGTAGATGATCTCTTGCTGGAAAAAATTCGCAAATATTACACGTCAAAATTCAACCTTCCATATGTCAAAATACCCAGAGATTCGGAGGATGGTCGGGCCAAAAGGATTACCGCCTACCTGGATACCGTTTATAAGATTGTCTTGGAAAAAATGGAAGAGATAAAACAGCAGCCTTTTTATAAAGATAACACTAAAAGTCAATATTTCGAGTTGTTGCCTGAAGAATCGCTTTTGAGAAAAAAATATGAAACCCTTCTTAAAATGAAGGCGGGAAATGAAAGAGAGGCTCTTGAAAAAGATCTTACATCGCGTATGAAACCCGGTTCTATAGATGTTAATATCATGGTTACTTTGGATCGGACTCATTTTGATAAAAACGGCGAACCTCTTGGCGATGAATTTTCCGATGCCAAAGCAGGACTCAGGGGGTATGCCAATAGTTGTCTTGAGTCCGGCATTGTATTTTCAGCGGGTTTGAACCGGCGTTTGTTCAGTTATATGACCCGATTCAAAGATTTTTACAGAGACAAAACAGGCCGGATCAAAAAGCGAATCATCCTGAAAGTCAGCGATTTCCGTTCGGCCTTTGTTCAGGGTAAATTTTTAGCCCAAAAGGGTCTTGAAGTTTATGAATTTCGCATTGAGTCAGGGCTGAACTGCGGCGGCCATGTCTTTGCTTCCGATGGAATTTTATTGCCGGTTCTTCTTAGGGAGTTCAAGGAGAAACGTAAAAGCCTGATGTCGGAATTTCAACCGCTCATACAAAAATACTACAAAAAAATGGGGTGGGACTATCCGGAGTCCGGATTTAATGACCGCCCGCTCATTACCGTGCAGGGAGGCATAGGGACTCATGGAGAACTCCGTCGATTAAAAGAATTTGATATCGATCGAACCGGATGGGCCAGTCCTTTTCTTCTGGTTCCGGAAGTTACACGCGTGGATGCCACTACTCGTGAACTGTTGCGGCGGGCTCAAGAAGAGGATCTTTACATGAGTGACGTCTCTCCGCTGGGAATTCCTTTTAATAATGTGCATAACACAGGATCTGAAATTTTGACCCAAAAAAGGGTGGCAGAAGGCAGACCCGGCTCACTATGCCCAAAGCATATTCTTGTGTCCAATACGGAGTTTACCGAAAAACCGATTTGCCTTGCTTCACGGGAGTATCAAAAAATAAAACTCAAAGAAATTGACAAGATGAATATTTCAACTGATGAAAAAGCAAGGCTTTGCAAAAAGATTGTTGAAAAAACCTGTATATGCGACCATCTTGGCAACGGTGCTCTTATCGACCTGGGGATTGCCGAGGAAAAAAAATCGCCTCAATCCATATGCCCCGGCCCCAACATTGAATGGTTTTGTAAATTTTACACCCTCAAAGAGATGGTGGACCATATTTATGGCAGAGGTCCGTCCCTGGTTTCATCCAAACGTCCTCATATGTTTGCCAAAGAAATTGTGATGTATGTGGAATATTTTGAAAAGATGGTGGCGGAGTCTTCTTTAACGACTGCCGCAATCAAAGCTTTGCTGGAATTTAAAACCAATCTGGAAGCGGGTCTGGACTTTTGTCTTGAAATTGCTCATAAGGAGCCGTATCTTGGGGAAAACCTGCAATCTATTTCAATTGTTGTGGAACGGGAAAGAGTTCGCCTGAGATCCATTAGCAAAGGTCTTGAAGAAAAGTTCAACTGAAAGAGAAATATGGAGATAGATCAATTCTGGCATATTCTCAACACCACCTACGGCTACCAGAGTTCCCGAAAACGTCGTTTTCTGGTAAATAAATTTCCCCTCTGGGCCACGTTCGTTTATTATGTTCAGCTTCTGAATATCATCCTGACAGAAAGTATCACCGCACGAAAAGGGACTTATGACCGAAAGACCTGGGCATGCGGTTCTCTGGGGGTTGTTAAAATTGTAGAATCTGCGGGTGGAAGGCTTCATGTATCAGGCCTGAAGGGGGTGGCGGAACATCAGGAACCGCTGGTTTATGTTGCCAACCATATGAGTTTGCTCGACACTCTGGTTCTTCCCTGTATTCTCCTTGCATTTAATCGCGTTACGTTTGTTGTTAAGAAAGGGCTGTTAAGATACCCGGTTCTCGGCTCGATTATCAGGGCTGTGCATCCCATCGCAGTTACTCGTCGAAATCCCCGGGAAGATTTGAAGCGGGTCCTCATGCGAGGGCAAAAATTGCTTTCTCAGGGCTGTTCGATCATCATATTCCCCCAGGCCACCAGAAGTTCCGTGTTTGATGTTGCATCTTTTAATTCACTGGGAGTTAAGCTGGCGCGAAAAGCAGGGATGGCTGTGGTCCCGGTTGCATTGAAGACCGATTTTCAGGGGAATGGAAGGATTCTAAAAGATATGGGTGCCGTGGACCCCAGCAAAGAATTATATATAAAATTCGGTGAGCCCATACCTGTGAAAGGGAACGCGCAGGAGACGCATCAGCAACTTATTACGTTCATTACGGAAAACCTGACCGCATGGGGTGCAAAAGTTAACCGGAATATTTCGTGAACCCTAAAAAGGATGTAAATCAAGGCCGTTGGTAAATGCTGATCCTTATCTATTGACAAACCGTGGCCCCGAAGATTTTTTTCAGGTGTCAGGTTTCAGGTTTCAGGTTTCAGAAATAAGGAGGAAATGACAGATAGCAATTATATGGACGTGGAGGATCTTGAAGTCTATAAAAAGTTGTGCCGGTTACACATTTGTTGAATGGATTGGAGAAAACTTTGGAGCGGAAAGTCCCCGAGGGATAACGCCGCTGGCAGTTAGCTGAGGAAACGGCATTGTATTTGGTAAATAATGAATTCTTTCCTCAGGGCTGGCCCATTTACTGAACATGCTTCCTGACACCGGAAACCTAATAGCCATGGCAATCTTAGCAAACAACAGTCTTGGTTTACGACTGCCTAAGCGTTCGTATCGGGCACTACGGGCATGGGGACTTTTATAAACTGAATCCCCTCTTCTTTTAACGTCTTTTCTTCCTCCTTGGTACTGACACCTCTGATATTTCTCGGCTCTACAACGCCGTAATGCATTTTTAAGGCTTCTCTGGTAAAATCAGATCCCACATCATCAAAATTTTTCTCTACAAAATCGACGATCTTCCGATTAATATCCGCGAGATCTTCATTCTGATCATAAAAATTTTTTAAAGAATTAGATGATTTTATGGCAAAGGTCGAAGGGACCCTGGCAATGGACGTGCTGTTACAGACCGGGCATGAAATAAAACCGTTTTTTTCTTGTTCTTCATATGCCTGTCCGTCTTCAAACCAACCCTCAAAGAAATGGCCGTTGATACATTGTAAATCATATGCTATCATAAATTAATACCGTTTTTCAAACAGATGAATTCGCAAAATGTCCTATATGTCATATCTCGGGTTTTAAGATTTAAATTTTCAGCCTTATAAAGAATCATTTTGTGACTTTTTGAGAGACTGCCAAAACAGGCTGTTTGTTCTCTTAATACTGTAAACTATCATATCCGGAGGCATTTTTAAAGAAATTATTGACAGATTCGATTTTTTCAATACAAAATAATACCATGACGCAGATTAATGTAGATTTTTTAATTATCGGCAGTGGCGTAGCCGGCCTGAGTTTTGCCCTTAAGGTGGCAAAATTTGGGAGTGTTGCTTTGGTTACCAAGAAAGGGATCATGGACAGCAACACTTCACAGGCCCAAGGGGGTATCGCATCTGTCTTCGACAAAGTTGATTCGTTTGATCTTCACATCCGGGATACGCTGGCTTCAGGGGATGGGTTATGTAACCGCGATGTTGTGGAGATGGTCGTTAAAAACGGTCCTGACAGAATTCGCGAATTAGTCGACCTTGGTGTACATTTTAATCTCAAAGAGAAACAGGGGTCAGATCCCGAATCATCTGATTCGGACATTGATTTTGATTTGGGACGGGAAGGAGGCCACTCTCACAAGCGAATCGTTCATGCCTATGACATGACCGGAATGGAGCTTGAAAGTGTCCTGGTGGCCCATGTCGAAAATCACCATCGGATTGCCCTGTTCGAACATCATATTGCCATAGATCTTATTACCATTTCAACCCGTATGAAAAGGGGGTTGATAACTACGACCCATGAAGATTATTGTTGTGGAGCATATGTTCTTGACAGACAGACGAATCATGTCAAGACTTTTTGTGCTAAGATAACCCTTCTTGCGACCGGTGGCGCGGGAAAGGTTTATCTTTACACAAGCAATCCCGATATTGCCACTGGAGACGGGATTGCCATGGCATACCGGGCCGGCGCCACGGTGGCCAATCTTGAATTTGTCCAGTTTCATCCCACCTGTTTGTATCACCCGGATGCCAAGAATTTCCTTATTTCAGAGGCCGTGAGAGGTGAAGGGGCGATTTTAATCGATTCTTCGGGTAATGCTTTTATGGAAAAATATGACCCTCAGAAGGATCTTGCATGCCGTGACGTGGTTGCCCGCGCCATCGATACTGAACTCAAGAAAAGCGGAGACGATTCCGTATTTCTCGACATCACCCACAAAAATGCCGATTTCGTAAAAGAACACTTTCCGAATCTCTATGAAAAATGTCTTACCTTTGGTTTTGATATGACAAAGGAACCGATCCCTGTCGTTCCCGCCGCCCATTACCTGTGCGGTGGCGTCGCCACCGGCATGTTTGGCAGAACAGATTTGCATCGACTGTACGCCGTAGGTGAAACGGCTTGTACCGGACTTCATGGGGCCAACAGACTTGCAAGCAACTCACTGATCGAGGCACTGGTTTATTCTCATACAGCCGCTATACGGGCAGTCAAGGACCTTGGTGAATTGGATTTCAGTTCCACTCCTGACCCTCCGCCATGGGATGAAGTCGGTACGACGGACAGTGATGAAGTTATTATGGTTTCACATAACTGGGATGAAATCAGACGATTTATGTGGAACTATGTTGGAATCGTCCGATCGGATAAACGGTTGGCCAGGGCGCAGAGGAGAATTGAAATCATTCAGAAAGAAATCCATGAATATTACTGGAATTTCAGGGTATCCGCAGATCTTATCGAACTTAGAAATATAGCGATTGTGGCTGAACTTATTATCAAATGCGCCAATCACAGGAAAGAAAGCCGCGGTCTTCATTACAACATTGAATACCCCAATCGCGATGACTCACGATGGCAAAAGGATACTATTATTCGGAGGCCCTTTGTGGGTTAGGCGGGAACACTTCTTCAACCCAAAATCTTCAATTTTTAAATCCCCATTTTTCATTGACAAGGCCGGTTTTTGTATTATTTTATTCCATTAATAAAATATAGCTTTTTCTCTTAACACATGTGTTTTATGAATATAAGACTTATGACTTAAATTCCACTTATCGCGGGATACAAGTTCAGAGACCTTCTATAGATGACTAGTAAACGAGATTACTACGAGGTTTTAGGCGTAGAGCGTAATGCGGATGATAGCGAGTTAAAGGCTCACTACCGAAAGCTGGCCTTAAAACATCATCCGGATCGAAATGCCGGTAATAAAGAGGCTGAAGAAAAATTCAAGGAGGCTTCCGAGGCCTATGAAGTGCTTCGAGATCCTCAGAAACGGAATATTTATGACCAGTTTGGTCATCAGGGCCTTGAGGGATCGGGTTTTTCCGGATTTAGAGGTTTTGAAGACATTTTTTCCAGTTTCGGAGGAATTTTTGAAGATTTTTTCGGATTCAACACTGGACGTCGTTCCAGAACCAGGGCACAGAAGGGGGCTGACCTTCGTTACGACCTTTCCCTTGGCTTCATGGAAGCCGCCTTTGGAACAGAAAACGAAATAGGCCTGGAAAAGGTGGAGGGGTGTCCTTCATGTGGGGGGAATGGTTGTGAGCCGGGTACCCATCCGGAAACCTGCGGACAGTGTAATGGAACGGGCCAGGTTACCCGAAACCAGGGGTTTTTTACCGTGAGGACCACATGCCCCCAGTGCCACGGCAATGGCCAAGCCATACCGCATCCATGTGCTGCTTGTAACGGATCCGGACAGATTAGAGTTAAAAAAAAGGTGACGGTAAAAGTTCCTGCCGGTGTGGATAACGGATCCAGGCTTCGTCTCACAGGTGAAGGCGAAGCCGGTTTTTATGGAGGGCCTCCCGGAGATCTTTATGTTTTTATTCATGTGGAACCGCATGACTTCTTCGAACGAGACAACACAAACGTCATCTGCCAGGTGGGAATTTCATTTATACAGGCGGCCCTTGGCGGTACTATAGAGGTGCCCACCTTAAACGGTAAAAAGGAACTTAAAATTCCAAAAGGCACCCAACCCGGTGACCTGTTTCGTTTTCACGGCAAGGGAATCCCTTCTCTCAGGAGCGGCAAACGGGGGGATCAAATAATCCAGACTCTAATAAAAACACCTGTCAACCTCAACAAGAAACAGGAAGAGCTTCTCAAAGAATTCGCTAAAATCGAATCGAAAAAGCTGTCGAACAAATTAAAAAATATTCTCAAAAGCGGCAATGCCGGTGCATCCTGATCAATCAATCTTAAGCCTGTTTTGATGGATTCATTAAGAGGATGGGACATCATGTATGAATTGAAAGTTGTTGATCATTTTGCGGCCGCCCATCAACTCAAGATGGTAGCCAAAAAATGTGAAAACCTGCACGGACACAACTGGAAGATAGAAATTTGCGTAACCGGTGAAACTCTCAATGAGGCCGGGGTATTGGTAGATTTTGGCGAGTTAAAACAGCATGTCTCTGAAATCATAGCAAGGCTGGATCACAAGTTTTTAAATGAACTGGATTATTTTGATCATATCCATCCGCCGTCTTCGGAAAACATTTCCCATTATATTGCAACCTCCCTTCAAACTCTATTAAAGAACTCTAATATAAAGGTTGCCCGTGTAACCGCGTGGGAATCGGAAGATGCCTGCGCAACGTATATTGCATCCTGACGAATTGAACGTCTCGTAATGGGAGCATTACCGATTTGTTAAAATGGTTTTCACCCATTAACTTATTCATTTTTTGAGCGAAAGCCTTGCAATCAGGCGTTAAGTGCCAGGTGTCAGGTGTCAGGTGTCAGGAATCGCCGGACCTGAAACCTGAACACTGACACCTGAAACCTACATGTCCCCTGACACCTGAAACCAAAAAGTCCTGGATAGCAATTAACAAACTGGTAATGCACCCCTCGTAATTGTAACCGCCCAACATCACCATTCACTATATCAGAACCCGTTCTCCTAAATTTCCGTAGCGGTGATAATTATTGCAGATACTCTGCTCCTTAAAATACTGAAGCATCTCAATACGTCCTTCCATCATTACCGGTGTTCGGGAGATGTAAAAGCCGGTTTGCGCGGCAGCCTGGAACACGGTATCCGGTACCCGGTCCGGGGCGGCATAGCGTATGCGCTGTACCTCGGGCATCATGGCAATCAGATCGTTGTCCGACGCTTCTTTCACAACACCCTCACCCAAGAACCGCTTGCCCGGTTTGTCTTCAAGGAATTCGGTCACCGGATTTTTCAACCCTTTGGCAAGGCTGACCCTCAGCTTGCATCCCGAGATTTTTACTGCGGCGACCCTGGCCAGAACATCGAACAGGGTGTCGCGGGAATGGATACGGACCACCACCGTACCGACCGGAAGATAACGGATGATGTTGTCCTGCCCCCGTAAATGGA
This sequence comes from uncultured Desulfobacteraceae bacterium, assembly GCA_964410925.1. Taxonomy (GTDB): domain Bacteria; phylum Desulfobacterota; class Desulfobacteria; order Desulfobacterales; family UBA11574; genus S5133MH16. The sequence continues at coordinate 11,613 of CAYPIW010000174.1, read as the reverse complement.
AATAATCTTTTTCTTGGGAAAATTCCTGTTCCCAGTGATACAGATAACTTTTAACCGCCCGGATGGTTTTAATCAGGTCTGTCTTAACCTCGCTCAATTGCCTCCAGTTTAGCTTTCGCTGCCACTCATGACAAAGCCTCAGCAACATATGATCATTTTTAATGGCTCCCACGGGAGGAAAACCGGTTTCTTCAAAATTCATAAACTGGGCCACATAGTTGGGACCGCCGGCCTTAATTCCGGAACCCAAGGCCGATTTGCCCATACCGCCGAAGGGCTGGCGCAAAACCATCGCACCGGTGGTGCCCCGGTTAATATAGAGATTTCCCGCGCAAATACGGTCTTTCCAGTGCTGCTGCTCCCGGGGGTCCAGGCTCTCAAGGCCCGATGTCAGGCCGTATCCGGTCTGGTTGACCAGCTCGATGGCATGATTTAGATCCCGGGCTTGCATCACGCCCAGCACGGGGCCGAAAAACTCGGTGAAATGGGTGTAGCTTCCCGGCTGCACTCCCCACTTGATGCCCGGTGTCCACAGAGAAAGATTGTCCCCAATAGGTTCAGGTTTCAGTGCCCAGGATTCTCCGGATTCGAGCTGGATGAGCCCGCGGTTTAAATCTCCGTCCGGAGGCCGGATCAACGGTCCCATTTTGTTTTTAAAATCCCAGGCCGATCCTAAATGGTAGCTTCGGGCGGCATCCACCAGCTGTTTTTTAAAATTTGTATCCTGATAGACTTCTTTTTCAAGAATCACTAAAGAGGATGCGCTGCATTTTTGACCGCAATGACTAAACGCCGAGTGGAGTATGTGTTTGATGGCCTGATCCCGGTCGGACATGGCGGTAACGATGGTGGCATTTTTCCCGCCGGTTTCAGCGGCCAGACAGACCCCGGGCCGCTGCCTTAAAATGGTCATGCCGGTATGGGTGCCGCCGGTCAAAATGATGAAATCCACATCAGGATGCGTGCTCAGCATTGCGCCTGCCGTTGAACCGCTGCAGGGAAGAAACTGCAACACGTTTTTGGAAACGCCGGCACTCCAGAATGCCTGACACAATTGCCAGGCCGTGGGAACCGCCGCTGACGACGGTTTGAAAATGACCGTGTTGCCGGCAGCCAGAGATGCCATGATTCCACCGCACGGAATGGCAACCGGGAAGTTCCAGGGCGAAATGACCAGCCCCACGCCTTTACCGCTGCACGTGACGTTGGCAAAACCAGTAAACATGCTGGCAGAAAAGGGATAATATTCCGCAAAGTCAACGGCCTCGGAAACTTCGGCATCGGTTTCGGTGAAAATTTTTCCGGTATCTGCCGCCGCCGCACCCACCAGATTTCCCCTGGCCTTTCGAAGCGCTCTGGCGACCCTGGACAGGATTTCATGACGGACTTGCATGCTTTTGCGCTGCCACCCGTCCGGGTCGGCCCGGGCAATGCTCAGGGCTTTCCGGATATCGTTGTCAACAGCCTCGGCATGGGTGGCGATACAAACCTTTTTCGGGAGCTGAGAAGGATCCCAACACGATTTGACGGGACGGTCCTCATAAACTTCTTTTCCGCCAACCACCAGGGGGATTTTCATGGGCGGATCTTCCGGAGACTTTCTCCATTTATCGCGTATGGATTCGGCCCAGTTGCGATTGGCGGGCAGAGCCCAGTCCGTATCCGGTTCATTGCTGAATTCGTTATCATGAAAGGTCCCCTTGAGATCCGAAAACGTTTCCTTCTGCCGATTCTGAATCCGGTTGGGGGTTTGGCCGGCCTTATCCTTGTAATGATAAGACGCTAAAAATTGTTTTTTTAAAAATTCCCAAAAGTTCGAACCAGGGATAAGATCAAAAGAATACCGCAGAAAATTTTCTTGGGCCGTATTCTCATCCAGACGTCGAACCAGGTAGCCAATGGCATTTATAAACTGCTCTCGGGTGGCCACCGGTGCGTAGACCACAACATCTCCGGACATTTCCTGAATGGCCCGGCGAACATGATCAGCCATGCCTTTTAGCATTTCAAAGGAAAAACCGTCGGTGACGTGATAATGCCAGGCCAACTCATGGGCATAGGCCAATTCAAACAAATTATGGGATGCAATGCCCAGGCGTACCGCTCTGATGTTTTCCGGCGCCATGCCGAAATCGATCATCTGTTTGTAATTGGCATCCACTTCAAGTTTGTTGTCGTAAGGGGCCAACGGCCAGTTATGCAGTGCGGCATCCAGATGTTCCATTTCCATATTGGCGCCTTTGACGATTCGTATTCTGATGGGACTTCCGCCTTTTTCAACCCGTGCCCGTGCCCATGCGGTCAGCTTTTTTTGCAGGGCAAATGAATCCGGCAAGTACGCCTGAAGCGCAATCCCGGCGGAATAAGTTTTAAAGTCATCCTGATCCAAGGTTCTGGTAAACGCCGCAGCGGTTATTTCAAGATCGCGGTATTCCTCCATATCCAGATTTACAAACTTGGGAACCGCTTTGCCATCGCTATGCGCATAAAGATGGTCTCTGGCTGCCGTATAAAGCCGAGACAGTCGCCGGGTTAATGTGGTGACGGTGTGTTCGAAGGCCAGCGATTGAATTTGAGAATAGATCGTGGAAATTTTTACAGAGATGTATTCAATATCCGGGTGTTTCAGATCATCAATATAGGTTGCCAGGCGGTGTCTGGCCTCGGCTTCGCCCAGGATGGCTTCTCCCAGCCGATTGATATTCATGCTCACGCCCTGCTGCTTTCGCAGCTGTAGATGTGAACGCAGGGCGTTGGATTCACCCGGTATAATTGCACGGCTGCTGTCGTGACGCATTTTTTCAATCATCTTGGGTACGGCAATACTGGGAATATAACGTCCGAACCCCATAAACATCTGAGCGAGCAACCTTTCTACGGAGGAAAAGAAATCCGGTACACCATATTTTTCAAGCAAGTAGTTTATCTGGTCGGCAACGCGGGCGGTGTTTTCAGAGCGAAAACTCTGATCAATCAACTGGGTCAAAACCACCTTGTCCGGGGGATGCGTTACCAGACCTTTCATTTGTTGAGCAATTCCCTTTTCTTCGGCGGTCAATAAAGCGTTGGCCCGGTTTTGCCAGGTCTCTGCCAGTGAAACAGCGTCTTCTACAATCCGGTCATAGGGCGGTGTGTCCATAAGATTTTCCTTGCATCGGTTGGAAAAATTTAGGAGTCTTAAAGTATGTCTTAAAAATTATAATCATGCGAAGGTATTTATGGCAAGGGTAAAAAAGAAGTTGTAAAACGAATTGATACAAAAAAAAACAGGAATAAGGAGTTGAATATGCCTGAAAAATGTATTCTTATCCTGCTCGACGGGCTTGGAGACAGATCATACCGGGAACTTGATTTTAAGACACCGCTTCAGGCTGCCAAAACCCCTGTTTTAGACAAACTGGCGGCAGAGTCTGCCAATGGTTTATACCATGCTGCCTGCATGGGCCAGGCGCTTCCCAGTGAAAATGCCCATTTTATCATGTTCGGTTATGATTTAAAGGAATTTCCGGGCAGGGGGACGCTGGAAGCATTGGGCGCAGGAATTGAACTTCAACACAAAGATGTTGCGGTCTTATCTCATTTTGTCAGTATAACAGAATCTGAAAAAAAATTCGTTCTCGAGGAGGGGAAACCTGTAATTTCAGACGGGGAGATTGCAGAATTTGTTGAGGGTGTTCGAGAATTTGAAACAGGGGGAGTGAGAATACGCTTTAATCCCGCAGGCGGGATTCGCGGCATTGTTACGATTCACGGCAGTGTGTCTCCTTTTATTACAGACTCGGATCCGTTTGTAAATAACAGGCCGTTGATTGATATACGGGCATGGAGCGAATACCGGGATGACCCGGCAGCTGAAAATACCGCTTTGGCCTTAAAAAAATATCTCATTCATGTTTATCATAAACTTCGCGTACATCCTGTGAATCAGGCAAGGATTAAAAATGGAAAACTACCCATAAACTGCCTTGTTACCCAGAGAGCGGGACAGCTGAAACATACAACACGGTTTGAGGATCGATACGGGCTGCGCGGGCTGTCCATGGCATCCGGCCTGGTGTACTGGGGTCTGGGTAGATATATCGGTATCGATGTTAAAAAAGTTATGGATACCGGAAATCCCGGAGAAGATCTGGCCGAGCGAATCCATATGGCTTATGAATGCTCAAACCAATATGATTTTATTCATGTACACACCAAAACACCGGATGAGGCTGCACATACAAAAGATCCCCTGGCTAAAAAATCCGTCATTGAATCCCTGGATAAAGGTATTGGAAAGGTGATTCAACCCCTGCTGGAAGATCCGGACCTGCTGGTTATTGTAACTGCCGATCATTCCACACCCAGCTCGGGTCCGTTGATCCATTCCGGTGAAAGCGTTCCCATACTGTTTCATGGCACCGGGGTAAGGCGAGACCGGGTCAGACAGTTTGATGAAATTAGTGCGGTTTCCGGTGCTTTGGGAATGCTCAGAGGCAAAGAACTGATATATATGGTTTTGAATCACTTAAACCGGTCAAAACTCCACGGAATAATGGATACACCCGTTGATCAACCCTACTGGCCAGGAAAGTATACGTCCTTTGAGATAAGGGATATAAAAAAATGAACATCATCTTAGAAAAAAAGAAGTCGGTTCAGACGGCTGAAACGGGCGTCATTCACGGAAGATTCCAGATTCTTCATAATGATCATCTTAAATATCTTCTGGCGGGAAAACAGCTTTGCCGGCATCTGGTTGTGGGAATTACCAATCCCGATCCCACATTAACCCAAAAAGAACAAGAAGATTTTCAAAGAGACAGTCCTTTGTCCAATCCGCTGACCTATTATGAGCGATATATTCTGGTTAATGAGGGATTACAGGCCAGCGGGGTGACACCCGGTGAGTTTTCAGTTGTTCCGTTTCCCATCAGTATGCCCGAGCTTTATAAATATTATGTGCCTCTGGATGGTTTATTTTTCCTGACCATTTACGATGACTGGGGAAGAAAGAAACTCAGCATTTTTAACTCCCTCGGGCTCAAGACCCATGTCCTGTGGGAAGTGCCGCCCGAGAAAAAAGGCATCAGTTCCGCTGAAATTCGCCGCCTTATAATGGACGGAAAACCGTGGGAGCATAGGGTGCCTCCCTGTGTTTCACATCTTTTGAAAAAATGGGATGTTTCCTGCCGGATTAGGAAGATTGTTGCAAAATCTGCCTAAATAATGAAACGGTTCTCTCCGCAGAAAATGTATAATCCGGAACCTTTGGCCAGACATGCCAACGTCATGGTTAATTTGGATGCCAGTTCCACGGCCAGTGATGTGGGTCGCGAAAAGGCCAATATGAGAGGGATACGGGCCCGTGCAGCTTTCTGAACCAGTTCATGGCTGATTCTTGAAGAAAGGATCAGGAGTGACGCCTTGTCAAGACGATGACTAAGGAAAACCTTTCCGATGGCTTTATCAAGTGCGTTGTGTCGGCCGACATCTTCAGCGACAGATAACAGCTTAAACTCAGAAGTATACAGGGCGGCGGCGTGAGATGCACGCGTCTGATTACGCAACGGCTGGTGGCTGGAAAGATTTTCAAGGCATTTCAGTGCCAACCCCGCGTCAATCCGAACATGGTTTTCTATGGGTTGAATAGACTGGTAAAGATCTTTGACGATCTCCTTGCCGCAACTGTCGCAGCTGGTCTGGCTGATAAAGCCCCGTCTGCCCAAAATTTCGGTTATTTTGTTCTGACGCGATTCTGCAAGAGTAATGGTGACCACATTAGAATCCGTGCCGTCACAACATGAGATAACCTTAATATCCTCGGGAGTATCAATAATTCCTTCGGCAAGACAGAAACCCGCGGCATGGGCCAATTCATCACCCGGAGTTCGCATAACCACAGAATACGGTTTTCCTTGAACACGAATCGAGAGCGGTTCTTCGCCGATCAGTTTGTGCCGGGAAGATGTATGGATCTCTTTATCCCAGTGTATAATCTGATGAGTTACATATGGTTCCAAAAAGAGCCTCCTTCAGCTGGGATATAGATTGATAAAATTATGTGGCGTCAGGATTTGAATATTACGAAAGGGATTCAGAATAAGCAAATCTTCATCGCCTGAAATGATGAAATCCGCTTTGCCGCAGACGGCAAGTTCCAGAAATTTATTGTCTTTAGCGTCTCGGCATTCTGTGATTGTTTCATTGATTTCAACAGGCGTTGAGTGAAGAATAAAGCTGGATAAAAACTGCTTACGTTCTTCATGGAAAATGTAAGGATCAAATTTTTTTCGCCACAAAACCTCTTCTAATTCGGATAGAGTGTAAGAAGAAAAAAGTATGACTCCCTGCCTAATACCAACACCAAAAGCTTTTGATGGCTTTGAGCCTTCAAAGAGCATGGCGCTGATAATTATATTTGTATCAAAAACCAGGTGCAATTAGCAGATACCTTTATAGCGTGTGCTTAATTTTTTCGCCAAGAATATCTTCCAGGATGTCCGGTGTCATACCACGGGCATTGGCATTGCGGCTTATTTCGGACATTATTTTTTCAAGTGATTGGCGTTCCTCCTGAGGTTGGATTATGACGGTGTAAGTTTTATCCGGGATGATATTTATTTTGTCTGCCCAAACTCTAGGGAGGTCACTTCCTTTTATATTATTTAGAATGGTTGAAGGCATTTTATGTTTCTCCCTTTCAGATGAAGCACGTCAAACTTTTGAACTCAATGTAATATATTGAAATAAAAAGAATAACATATTATGCCTGAATTGCAGATGACTGTCAAGAAATTTTCTGTGAACCCGAAGAGAAGATAAACGATGATGGATATGGATTATTTGTCCACGAAGATTTTATTTTTACCCTTCGAGGACTTCGTGTGCTTCGTGGTAAAAACTTAAATTTTGTCTTGACAAATTTTTGTGATAGATTAATATTTAGCACTTTTATACATGGAAATTAAGATGAGTTACCTTAAGGGGGGATCAAATATATGTATGCTATCGTTAATACAGGCGGAAAGCAATATAAAATTGAGCAGGGCGATGTTTTGAGGGTGGAAAAAATTCCCGGAGAGATCGGCAGTTCTGTTTTTTTTGACAAAGTTCTTATGTTTTCAGACGGAGAGAACGTGAGTATCGGTCGGCCGGTTCTTGACAATATAGCGGTAAAAGGCCACATCATTGAGCAGGACAAGGCTAAAAAAATTATCGTTTTCAAGTACAAACGAAGAAAAAGATATCGACGAAAGCAGGGACATCGACAGCAGTATACTGCGATTAAAATTGACAGCATTGAAGCGTGACGGTTTCGTAAAAAGTCCAACTTCTGCGTTGTGCTGCATTTCACAATCATTCAACGTACGACAAGTACGCCTCATGATTACAAAATTTGCACGCGTTGAATTTGAACTTTTTACAAAACCGTCTAAATCGGATTTTTTACGAGTTCCTTAAGCGTAACAGCAGGAAAAACTTTAGATTCCTGAAAATGGTATTGATTATGGCAAGTCCATTGGGTTCAAAGAACCAAACCATTACAAAAAAAGACATCGTGGGTGTAACACCGTAACGGGGTCTGAACAGGGAGTTTTCATAATGGCACATAAAAAAGCAGGCGGCAGTTCCAGAAACGGTCGTGACAGCCAGGGACAACGCAGGGGTGTAAAGCGATACAGCGGTCAAAAAGTTAATGCCGGTAATATTCTGGTTCGCCAGCTGGGAACAAAAATTCATCCCGGGGACAACGTGGGCATGGGTAGGGATTACACGCTATTTGCCAAAATTGATGGGGTTGTTGCTTTTGAACGGCTGGGTCGTTCTCGGAAAAAAGTAAGCGTTCATGCAGCGTGAAATTCATTGATGAAGCGATTATTACCGTTCAGTCCGGTGATGGCGGCAGGGGCTGTGTAAGTTTCAGGCGTGAAAAGTTTATTCCACGAGGAGGGCCGGACGGTGGAGACGGGGGCAAGGGCGGTGATATTGTTTTAAAGACATCACCAGGAAAGCGGACCCTGTATCAGTTTCGATTCCAGAAACATTTCAAAGCCAAAAACGGCTCCCATGGTCAGGGCAAACAAAAGACTGGGAAAAACGGCCAAGACCTGGTCATAGAACTCCCACCCGGAACCCTGGTCACTGACGCGGACACCGGACAGGTTATAAAAGATTTAATCGAATGTGGCGAAACAATTGTGCTGGCAAGAGGCGGTCGAGGCGGTCAGGGCAATACACGATTTAAAACTTCAACAAACCGGGCCCCCCGGTTCGCCCAGCCCGGTGAACCGGGTGAAACCAAAACGTTAAGACTGGAACTCAAGCTTCTGGCGGATGTCGGTATCATAGGTCTTCCCAATGCAGGTAAATCCACCCTTATTACTGCGGTTTCTTCAGCGCACCCCAAGATAGGCAGTTACCCGTTTACTACACTTTATCCCAGCCTGGGCGTTGTTCAAACCGGCTGGGCGGAGCCTTTTATAGTTGCAGATATCCCCGGTTTAATTGAGGGGGCACATAAAGGGACCGGGCTGGGCATCAGGTTTTTGCGCCACATTGAACGCACACGCATTCTTGTTCACCTTATAGATGTGTCGGCAATGGATATGAATAATCCCCTGAAAGCCTACACCACCGTTAATAAAGAGCTTGCCATGTATAATCAAGAACTTACGGAAAAGCCTCAGATTGTGGTCCTTAACAAGATGGATCTGCCGGACGTCCGGGAAGCGGCAAAGAAATTTCAAGATGCAATAAAGGAAAAACAAGTCGTATTCATTTCAGCGCTTACCGGTCAGGGCATCGAAAATTTAAAATCAAAAATTATTCGATTACTGGACAGCCTCCGTGAAGGATAACAGAAAATCCATTTTTAATAGCGCCAAACGTATTGTGGTTAAGGTCGGAAGCAATGTTTTGACCCAGGACCAGGGCTTGAATCTAAAAGCCATCCGATCCGTCAGCAGACAGATATGTCGTCTGATTGACGGCGGGCGGGAGGTTATTCTTGTCTCTTCCGGGGCAATGGCCTCAGGTGTAAAGAAGTTGGGTCTTGATAAAAGGCCGGATGAGATCCCAAAACGGCAGGCGGTTGCGGCCGTGGGCCAGGCCGGGCTTATCATGGAATATGAAAAGGCTTTCGCACGGGATCATAAACAGGTGGCTCAGATTTTACTGACCGGCGATGACCTTAACAACCGAAAAAGATACTTGAATGCGCGTAATGCCATCTTAATGCTCCTGTCATGGCATGTTGTTCCCATCGTCAATGAAAACGACACCGTGATGACCGAAGAGATTCAGTTTGGAGACAACGACAACCTGGCGGCAATGATTACTCTCCTGATGGATGCGGATATCCTGGTCAATCTTACCGACATTGATGGTCTTTACACCAAAGATCCCCGCACCAACCCTGATGCGGCGTTGATTCCGGTTGTGTCCACCATGGGAAAGGATATTATACAATTTGCCGGAAACATCCCGGGACCTCTCGGGACCGGCGGCATGCTCAGCAAAATAAAGGCTGCCGCAAAGGTCACGGCTTCCGGAATTCCAATGGTTATCGCAAACGGCGGAAAACGTGATATCCTGAAAAAACTTTTTTCCGCCAGGGAGCCCGGCACTTTTTTTGTACCCAAAAAGAAAAAGCTGAAAAGCCGAAAATGTTGGATAGCCTTTTCATTGAAACCCAAAGGGGTTCTTATCCTGGATGACGGTGCCGCCGCTGCAATCATGAACAGAGGCAAAAGCCTTCTGCCCAGCGGGATTGTTGGTGTGGAAGGGGAGTTTGGTGCGGGCGAGCCGGTGGAATTCAGAAAAGGTGACCATGAGACACTGGGCACCGGTCTCGTCAACTACAGTTCCACCGATATTCGCAAAATCATGGGTCTTAAATCCGACCAGATTAGAAAACGTCTCGGGTATAAGCTTTATGATGATGTTATTCACAGAGATAATCTGGCCATTACGGCCGAAACTGATTAATTCCCTGGTTGCAGATTTTGTGCTTTTTATGGCAATCAAATCTAAACCTCAAAAAAAGTGTGAAGTGATCTAAAATGCCTAAAGTAATGGAATTCTGCCAATTTTTTATGAATGGATGGAGCGAAGCGACACCTTAACTTTAGGCACTTCAAACTTTAGGCACTTCAAACTAAATCCGCCACCGTACTTTGACGGATTTAGTTCACTTTAGTCACTTTTCAGGTTTGTACGGCTTAGTCTCTTTATAAATAGTTTTAACTATGAGAGGTAAAATGTCTATTGAATCGACAATAATGGATATGGCCAAACAAGCCCGATTGGCTTCCATGGAGATTGCCAGATGTTCTTCAAACAAAAAGAACCAGGTTTTGCTTAAAATAGCTGATAAAATTGAGGCCCGGGCCACGTATATTCAGCAAGAGAACCAAAAGGATCTTGTCCTGGCAAAAGAGATGGGCCTATCGGATGCCATGATGGATCGACTTGCCGTAACAGATGCAACGATCACATCCATGGCAAAAGGGCTAAGGGAGGTCTCAGATCTTGATGATCCCGTGGGTTCCAAAAGCAAATCATGGCTGAGACCCAACGGACTGGAAGTTTCACGGATGCGCATTCCCCTCGGTGTGATCGGCATCATCTACGAATCGCGCCCCAATGTCACCATAGATGCGGCGGGCCTTTGTCTGAAGGCCGGGAATGCGGTTATTCTCCGAGGCGGATCGGAAGCGCTTCATTCAAACCAGGCTCTGGCAGGTATTATCAGCCAGGCACTTTCTGAAACCGGCCTTCCTGAAAAAGTCGTCCAGGTCGTACCCATCAGGGATCGGGAAGCTGTCAAGGTTCTTTTGAGTCAAGAAGAATTTATCGATCTCATTATTCCGCGTGGCGGGGAAGGATTGATTCGCTTTGTTGTGGAGAATTCAACCATACCGGTGTTAAAACATTACAAAGGGGTATGTCATGTCTATGTGGATGACGGAGCGGATCCGGAAATGGCTCAAAATATTTGTTTCAATGCCAAGGTTCAGCGCCCCGGTGTATGTAATTCCATGGAAACCCTGCTGGTGCACCGGTCAATTTCCCGGGAGTTCCTGCCGAAAATGGCCGAGCGCTTTATAAAGGCCGGTGTTGAAATCAGAGGCTGTCCTGAAACCTGCAGGATATGGCCGGGTGCCAGAAAGGCTGACCCGGCAGATTGGCCGGAGGAATACCTGGATCTTATCCTGGCGGTCAAAATTGTTGAAGATATGGATGAGGCCATCTCCCACATCGCAAGATACGGCTCCAGCCATACGGAAGCTATTGTCACGGGTGATTATGAGAGGGCGAGGCGATTTGTACGTGACGTGGATTCTTCCGTTGTTCTGGTAAATGCTTCCACACGTTTCAACGATGGCGGGGAACTCGGACTGGGCGCCGAGATCGGTATCAGCACCTCAAAGCTTCATGCCTTCGGACCTATGGGGGTGGAGGAGCTTACCACAACCAAGTTTGTTGTTTTTGGAGATGGCCAGATAAGAACTTAGTGCTCTAATTCATAAATACGATTACGTATTTTTGTATGGTCACTATTCCGTATAAGGTGAAGTCCAAAAGTTTGAAGTGTGAAGTGCCTAAAGTGAGCTAAAGTTAAGGAACGCG
>CAYPIW010000173.1:0-9663 GCA_964410925.1 uncultured Desulfobacteraceae bacterium | reverse complement strand
TGGTGGAGGCGGCGGGAGTCGAACCCGCGTCCGCGAACATTCCGCACAGGCGTCTACATACATATCCCGAAATTTTGCTTTCGCCTTATCAAGTCTCCTCCAGGAAAGATGCTTGACAGGCTATCCCGTAAAAATATCGCCGATCCATTAACGGGATATCGGGACCGGCTATCCTGCTTGTCGACGCCCTTGCCGGATGCGCAGGAATCATCCGGCAGGACGTTAGCCTTAAGCGGCTAAAGCGTAATTATAATCGTCTGCGATTATGTTTAGTTTCCCACCATTTTTACAAGCCGGCAGGAGCTTGGCATGCAGCCGATGCTTCTTTATCCCCGTCGAAGCCGTTTCGCCCCCATAAATATTATTTGAATAAAAGATTAGAAAGAACAATTTTTATAAGGTGATTTTAAGCAGCCAGGGTGGGTTTGTCAAGGGCTTTTATCGGTATTTTGTTACACTATATTATATCAACGCCATATTGTCGGGTTTTTTCCTCTCGCGATACCGTCCCATCTGAAATAAATGTCCGTTCCAAAAATGTTATCCTATTCGACCGTTCTATTAAAACTACTGAAGATGAACGGGTTCCGTAAAATTGGCTGGTGATGAACACAGGGGAAAGAATCCGTTCCCAACTGAGGCCGACGCCGGTGTCGGGGAGCTCGCTGTCCGGCGGATAAGAGCTGTCTTTAAGAATGTTGAACATGTCTTCATTGTCAATTTTATCAGAGGTGTCAATCAGTTTATTAAGATCCGCCTTTGCTTTGGTAACCTTGGGCCATGGCGTGTCAAGAAACCGATTGCTTGCACCGTATACGCCGGGTTTCAGTTTCTCAATTTGGTTTTTCCGGTTAGAGTAATAAAACAGCTCAGCCCTGTCCCCAATAAAAAGATTAAATCCGTTGTATTTGTGACCCATGGATTTAACGTGCTCCATATAGGCTGCGGGAGACTCTTTTGAGACCAGAAAATTGCTGACAAGATGACCACGGGAGGGCGCATTTTCAATCTGAAAACCAGGTTCTCTGAAATTGGTGATGGCCGCAATTCGTCCGGTCCGGGTGACCCCGAGCCACGTTCCATTACCCTTTAAATCACGGCCGGCAAGAATGTCCGGCGCATCATCCCAAAAACAAAGCGGTGATGTGGGACGGTTGTAATATTCATCCCGGTTGGCAGTAAATATCAACCGGTAACGGGGATGCATATCATAGGAGAATATAATCAGGCACATGTTGCAAAAGTTTGACGGTTTCGTAAAAAGTCCAACTTCTGCGTTGTGCTGCATTCCGCAATCATTCAACGTACGAAAAGTACGCCTCATGATGACAAAATTTGCACGCCTTGAATTTGAACTTTTTACGAAACCGTCTAAATTGGACTTTTTACGAGTTCATCAAGGTTTGGTTTCCGTTGACCATATCATTTTTTATATCTTACTAAAAACACCCATGATGGTCAACCGGTTATGGTAATACCTAAGCTGAGCGTTTCAAATTTTAAAAGGGGATTAACATTTTTATTTTTGAGGATTGCCTGTTTTTTCCTTTACTTAATCGAACATTATTGTTAATAGTTGAATAATTGCGTTATGTTTTTTTACAAGGCCAGAGGAAAAATTTAATATACAAGAAATTCCTAATATTATCAAGTTATTGTCTTTTAAACCTTATTGTTTTGGATTAAGAGCGTTTCGGGAAGTTTATCGTTAAAGGAGAGTTGTACAGATGAACATCAGCAGAAGGTTGGGTATCCTGGTTGTTTGCGCTGTTCCGGCCGTGATCGGCGGAGGGATTGTTTATGGATTATGTGACAGCTATGTCTCGGTTTTCGTTTATGAAACCCTTCTTTTATTTGTGGCTGGTGGATTTGCGAGTCAGTAAAACACCTTCCCTCATTTTTACACGATATCTTTATCGGCTATAATAACATCATCTCCATTAGAGCTAAGGGGTCCGCCCCGCCTGCCATTGCAAGCTGGCCCGCCAGCTGAGCCTTCCCGGCAGTCGTCTGAGGCGAAGCCGATGACATACGGGCAAGGCGAAGCGGCCCGTGACATGAGCGGACAGTCCGTTTTTCCATTCTGATGACATAAACAGGTTGCTGTATTTTTAATTGAATGACCTATGCCGGATAGAACTTCCCATAATATTATTCTGTGGTTTTTTTTAGCTCTTTTTCTCATCTCGGCTTTTTTTCTTGGATGGCTGCTCTGGCCTTTTATATCTGTTATTGTTCTTGCCGCTGTGGTGACCGGCATTTTCAAACCAATGTATGATTTTTTTAACAGAAAAATCAGTTCGCTTTTTGCATCCCTGCTAACCTGTGCTTTTATATTTTTTATCCTGTTTATCCCGACCGTGTTTTTTTTGAGCATTTTGTCAAAAGAAGCTTACGGGCTGTATCTTATGGGGAAGGCCGGGGCTATCAGCGACCAGATCAGGCCGCTCCTTGAAAGCAGCAAGGTTATAGAACGGGCAAACCTTTTTCTTTCCAGTTTAAATATAAAAATTACAGGGGAAGAGGTAAACAGTTCGGTTTCAGAACTCGGAAAATTCGTGGGCCTTTTTCTATTCCAACAGGCCAGTTCTATTGCCTCAAACGTACTCAAATTTATGGTATATTTCTTTTTTATGCTCCTTATTATCTATTATCTTTTAATTGACGGGGGCAAACTGATTGCATTTATCATTGATCTTTCTCCGCTGCCAAATGAGCAGGACGAAAAACTGATTCAAAAATTTAAGGACATGGCCGGCGCCATTCTTGTCGGTAATGGCTTTTGTGGGTTAATTCAGGGACTTGCGGGAGGGATTGCTTTTTTCTTGTTCAATTTCAAATCTCCGTTTTTATGGGGCGTGATAATGGCCCTGCTCGCTTTTCTTCCCATCATAGGCATCGGTGTTGTATTTATTCCCGTGGCGATTTATCTGTTCTTAAAGGCGCGGATCGCATCAGGGATATTTTTTATTGTTTTTTACATCATACTTTCGGGTGGAATCGAGTATCTGTTAAAGCCAAAACTGGTGGGTCAGCGGGTAAAAATGCATACGCTCCTTGTTTTTTTCTCAATTATCGGTGGATTGAAGATGTTCGGAATCCTGGGTATTATTTACGGCCCTCTGGTTGCCACTGCTTTTTTAACATTAACGGATATTTATTATGCCAGTTATCAGCAACTCATTGATCCGGTTAAGGATTGAAAGTTAGAAGTGACTAAAGTGAATTAAAGGTTGAAGTGACTAAAGTTAAGGTGCCGCTCCCACCTGGCATTGCAAGGCACGAGCGGACAGATCGCTCCATCTGTTCATATAAAAATTAATAGAATTGCAAAACTCCGCAGTAATGGGTTTCGCCCCGATGAAATAGGTGCTGCATTTCATTGGGCAGACATTCCACAGGGTAAACTTTAGGTACTTTAGATCACTTCACACTTTTTTTAAGTTGTAAATAAATGCCATAAAAAGCAAATAATAATTTGCAACTAAGAAACTAAATACTGAAAGAACAGACGATTGGGTGTTTAATATGTTGAATACAGAAAAGTTCGCACAGATCAGTATCGAGAGCGAGATGAAAAAGTCGTATCTCGATTATGCCATGAGTGTCATCATCGGAAGGGCGCTTCCGGAAGTGCGTGACGGTCTGAAGCCCGTGCACCGGCGCATCCTATATGCCATGCGAGATCTGAGAAACGATTGGAACAAAGCGTATAAAAAATCCGCTCGCATCGTCGGTGATGTTATCGGTAAATATCATCCCCACGGCGATACCGCGGTTTATGATACGATTGTGCGGATGGCCCAGGATTTTTCTTTAAGATATCCCCTTGTCGACGGCCAGGGAAATTTCGGTTCCGTGGACGGCGACCCTCCAGCTGCAATGAGGTATACCGAAATCAGAATGACGCGTATCGCCCATGAGATGATGGAGGACCTGGACAAGGAAACCGTTGAGTTTGCCCCAAATTATGATGATTCTTTGTCAGAGCCTTGTGTGCTTCCCGCCAAAATCCCCAACCTTTTAGTAAACGGTTCTTCGGGTATTGCTGTGGGTATGGCAACCAATATTCCGCCCCACAATCTTTTTGAAGTCATTGAAGCCGCAAAGGCAGTCATAGATAATCCTGATCTAACCTCTCGGGATCTTTTGCAGCATATCCCCGGCCCTGACTTTCCCACAGCCGGTATTATTTACGGCATCAATGGAATTCATGAGGCATATACAACCGGTCGGGGCATTATCCGAATCAGGGCCAGAGCCTTGATCGAGAAAGACAAACGCACAGGAATTGATACCATCGTTATCACGGAGCTTCCCTATCAGGTGAACAAGGCAAGACTTATTGAAAAAATTGCGGACCTGACAAAGAGAAAGCAGCTCGAAGGAATACGATACGTCAGGGATGAGTCGGACCGGCAAGGGATGCGGATTGCAGTAGGGCTGAAAAAAGACCAGTTTGCGGAGGTGATTATCAATCAGCTGTATAAGCACACGCAGATGGAGAACACCTTTGGTATCATTTTTCTTGCCATTGTGAACAACCAGCCCCAGCAACTTTCTTTGAAAAAAATTCTTGAGCATTTCATTCTTCACCGAAGGGAGATTATTATCCGGCGGACCCGGTATGATCTGAAAAAGGCTGAAGCGCGGGCCCATATCCTGGAAGGCTTGAAAATTGCCCTTGAAAATCTTGATGATGTGGTATTTCTGATTCGTGAATCCAAATCGCCGGACCAGGCCAAACAGGGCCTGGTTCAAACATACGACCTCACGGAAATACAGGCCCAGGCCATACTGGATATGCGTCTTCAGCGCCTTACGGGTTTGGAGCAGGAAAAAATTCTGGAAGAATACAAGAATACGCTCAAAGATATCGCCTGGTACAAAGAGATTTTGGGCAGTGAGCGCCTTGTGAGAAATATTATCAAGGACGAGCTTACACAAATACAGCAAGAGTATGGGGATGATCGCCGGACTGAAATTGTCGAATCAACAAAAGAGATCACCATTGAGGATATGATTGTTGAAGAGGACATGGTTGTCACCATTTCAAAAACCGGTTATATAAAACGGAATCCCATTACCCTCTATCGGAAACAGCAGCGCGGCGGCAAAGGAAAGACCGCTATGGGGGTTAAGGATGACGATTTTATTTCGAGTCTTTTTGTGGCGTCCACCCACCATATGTTTCTGTTTTTCACGAACCAGGGAAGGGTTTACTGGTGCAAGGTGTACGATATCCCCCAGGCCGGTCGCATGAGCCGGGGAAAAGCCATTGTTAATCTTCTTAATCTTGGAAATGACGAACAACTGACCACCGTGCTTGCGGTTCCGGCGTTTGAACCGGGGTATTATATTATTATGGCAACCCGAAGCGGATTGGTCAAAAAGACGGATCTTATGGCGTTTTCCAGACCCAGATCCGGCGGTATCATCGCCTTAAGTCTGGTTACGGGTGACGAATTGATTGCAGCAAGGATAACAGACGGAACTCAGAACATCTTTTTAGGTTCTGCCATGGGCAAATCTATCCGTTTTCACGAGTCCGACATTCGACCGAGCGGCCGCATCGCAAGGGGGGTTCACGGGTTGAGACTTGCGAAGAAGGACCGAATTGTGGGCATGGAGGTTCTAAGCCATGGCCAGACCCTGTTTGCGGCAACGGAAAACGGTTACGGGAAAAGAACTTCGATTGATGAGTATCCTCTACAGAGGCGCGGGGGTAAGGGCGTTATTACCATTAAGACAAGCGAGAGGAACGGACAGGTCGTGGCAATACTTCTGGTTGATGACGACGACGACTTGATGTTAATGGCAGATACCGGGAAACTGATACGTATGTCTGTAAGACAAATTTCCGTGATCAGCCGTAACACCCAGGGGGTAAGGCTTATTGGGCTGTTACCCGAAGAAAAAGTTGTGGGGGTTGCGCGGCTTGCTGAAAAGGAAGATCATTTGTGAGTCAATTACAGTTGAGGTGAATCGCCAGTGAAAAATCAAATAGAGGGTAATGCCGTAAAGATCGGTGTTGTGGGTGCTGGAAGCTGGGGCACGGCTCTTGCCGATCTTCTGGCTTTAAAAGGTTTTAAAGTTGATTTGTGGGTATTTGAAAAGGAAGTAAAAGAACAGATCCGGGAATACAGGGAAAACAAAGTTTTTCTCCCCGGTTTTCAACTTTCTGCAAACATTTTTCCCTCCAACGATATTTACGAAGTGGTATTAAAAAAAGATCTTGTGCTGATTGTCGTTCCCTCTCATATTATGAGGGAGACAGGTCAAAAAATTCGCGGACATATTTCGCCCGGCACTATTATTGTGTCGGCTTCCAAAGGTATCGAAAACAAAACCCATTTGACCATGTCCGGTGTACTCAAAGAGACTCTCCCTGAAATTGCCGAAAACTGTTTTGCGGTTCTTTCAGGCCCGAGCTTTGCGAGGGAGGTAGCGAATAAATTTCCCACCGTTATCGCTGTGGGATCAAAAGACCAGAAAACAGCAAGCTATATTCAGCACCTGTTTGCAACTCCGTATTTCAGGGTTTATACAAACAATGACATGATCGGTCTTGAACTGGGAGGGGCCGTAAAAAATGTTATTGCCATCGCCGCCGGGATTATGGATGGTCTTGGGCTGGGTTTAAATACACGGGCGGCCCTGATTACCCGGGGGCTGACAGAAATGCGCCGGCTGGGATTAAAGCTTGGCGCGGACTCGCGTACTTTTGCCGGGATTGCCGGTGTCGGGGACCTGGTTCTGACCTGTACCGGAAATATCAGCAGGAACCACACCGTGGGGAAAAAGATCGGGGGGGGTATGAAGCTAAACGATATTCTTTCCGAAATGCGAATGGTTGCCGAAGGCGTGAAAACAGCCAGGTCGGTGTATAACCTGTCCTGCAGGCTTGGTGTAGACATGCCGATTTCCCACGAAGTCTACCATATTCTTTATGACGATGTTTCTCCCAAAGAGGCTGTACACCGGCTCATGACCCGCGACCTTAAACATGAACTCGATATTAATTAACCCGGCTTATGAAAAAAGATGCGATTTTGGATGGGCAGACCGAAGTGGAAGGCGTCGTATCGCACAAGGGGGAAGGACATCGGGAGAGGCTGAGGAAAAAATTTCTTACTTCAGGCCTGTCCGGTTTTCATGACTATGAAGTCATTGAATTGCTCCTGACCCTTGCCACTCCTCGAAAAGACTGCAAGGCTGCTGCCAAAGCTTCACTGAAACGATTTAAAACCCTGCAGGGGGTGCTTGAAGCTTCACCGGGCGCCCTATGTGAAGTGCCCGGGATTGGCCCTAAAAATCTGCTGGGGATCAAGCTTATAAAAGCGGTGGCAGATCGTTATCTTGAAAAACGGTTGATCCATAAAGACCCCTTGAACAACTCTAAAGAACTGTTTGATTATCTTTATCACGGCATAAGAGAGAAACGTCGTGAGTGCTTCACGGTTCTTTTTCTTGATGCCAAAAACAGGGTTCTTGCCACCGAAATTCTGTTTGAAGGAACGTTGACCGCAAGTTCGGTTTACCCGAGAGAAGTCATCCTTGCATCCCTTAATCATCATGCCGCAGCTCTTATTTTTGCCCACAATCATCCTTCCGGCGATCCGGATCCGTCTCCGGAAGATATCTCCATCACACGCCAGTTAATTTTTGCATGCAGAGCAGTCGGTATTACCGTTCACGAACATTTGATCATCGGAGATAACCGGTATTTCAGTTTTGCGGATCAAGGGTATATTGCACGGATGAATCGGGAATTTGATACACAAAATAAATGAAGGGGCAGGGAGTTTTTTTTAATTCAACCGCTCCATTAACTTATTCATTTTTTGAGCGAAAGCCTTGCAATCAGGTGTCGGGTTTCAGGTGTCAGGAGTAAGAAAAGAATTGGCTGAAACCTGACACCTGAAACCTGGCACCAAAAAGTCTTGGAAAGCTATTAACAAACTGGTAATTCAGCCGGTAAAAAGACAATGGCCGATAAAGAAGCAGATAAAAAATTTCCCGCCTGCTTTGGCAAACTCGAAACTGTGTTTCCGAAAGGCAAGAACGGGTTGCGAAATACTCCCGAGACCTGTCTGTTATGTGGTCACAAAACAGAGTGTTTAAGATCAGCCATTGATGGCGTCGGCGGACTCAAAGTCCGAGAAGAAATTATCGACAGGGCATACACCTCCGGCACCATGGGTTTTCTGGAAAGGTGGGCTAAAAAAAAATATATAAAGCGTAAGATACAAAAGAAAATTAAAGAGGAACGATAAGGGGGAAAACTCATGAAAACGATTAAAGATATAGATATTTCGGGTAAAAGAGTCTTTTTCAGGGTAGATTTTAATGTTCCCATGGATGAGCATCAGAACATCACCGATGATTCCCGGATTCGTGCTGTTTTACCGACATTGGAGTATGCACTGGACCATAATTCAAAGCTCATCATCGCTTCACATATGGGCAGGCCCAAAGGGAAACCGGTGGCTGAACTCAGCCTGTCTCCCGTGGCCAAGCGCTTGGGCAGATTACTTAGAAAAGAAGTGATAATGGCAACGGACTGTATCGGTTCCGAGATAAAAGCGCTTGTAATGAAAATGAAAACGGGCGATGTTGTTCTCCTCGAAAATTTGAGATTCCATCCCGAGGAAAAGAATAATGATGATGCATTTGCCAAGGCTCTGGCCGAGCTGGGTGAGGTTTATATAAATGATGCTTTTGCCGTGTCTCACCGGGCGCATGCATCGGTTGTCGCCATAACAAAATATGCACCGGTATCCGGAGCCGGTTTTTTGCTTCAAAAAGAACTCAACTATTTTAAACAGGCAATGGCCGATCCGCAACGTCCCGTGGTTGCAATTATAGGGGGAGCAAAGGTTTCGAGCAAACTCGGGGCGCTGGAGAATATTCTGAATCATGTCGAGAAAATAATTATCGGCGGGGCTATGGCAAATACATTCCTTAAAAGTTCCGGTCACGAGTTGGGAAAGTCGAAAATAGAAATTGATCTTATTGAATTCGCTGCGACGATAATGAGAAAGGCGGCTGAAAGCGGTATAAAGTTCTATCTTCCGGTAGATGCGGTGGTGGCAAGCCACTTTGATGCCAGGGCTGAAAGCAAGATTGTCCCCATACAGGAGGTCCCGAGTGAATGGATGATTATGGATATCGGTCCTGCCACATCCAGGCTCTATGCCGAAGTGTTATATGATGCCAAAACCATTATATGGAACGGCCCTATGGGTGTTTTTGAAATGGACGCATTCAGCCGGGGAACCTTCGCCATGGCCAATAGTGTGGCCAATTCTTATGCTCTCTCCATTGTTGGGGGTGGAGATACGGATGTTGCCGTACACAAAAGCGGCGAAACGGATAGAATAACATATATTTCTACGGGCGGAGGCGCTTTTCTCGCTCTTCTGGAAGGTAAGGTCCTGCCGGCCGTGGCTGCACTGGATGGTTAGATCGTAAATTGATGATCGAGCGAGAAACAGCTTGATCATTGATGCATGGCGGAAGTTTATTTTATAC
Source organism: uncultured Desulfobacteraceae bacterium (assembly GCA_964410925.1). GTDB lineage: Bacteria > Desulfobacterota > Desulfobacteria > Desulfobacterales > UBA11574 > S5133MH16. The sequence goes on along the minus strand of CAYPIW010000173.1, from coordinate 129 downwards.
AAATACCGCCTGAAGGTGTCAGGTGTCAGGTGGGGTGGTGAAAATCGCCATGTATACAGATGGAATTTTAATCCAATTTTTGTTCCATATCCTAAGGTTTCAGGTGTCAGGCGTCAGGTGTCAGGAATG
>CAYPIW010000172.1:0-17034 GCA_964410925.1 uncultured Desulfobacteraceae bacterium | reverse complement strand
TTCATCATTCCTGACACCTGACACCTGAAACCTTAGGATATGGAACAAAAATTGGATTAAAATTCCATCTGTATACATGGCGATTTTCACCACCCCAGAAACCATCTCTATTTGGCATATATAATGCGTAAGAAGCAAAAATAATAATACCATATCCTGATTACAAGGATACAAGTGAAGCCATATCAAAGAGTAAAACACTAAGGCAAAGGGGAAGAAAATGTTTTTACTTGATAAAATCTGAATATCAGATATTTTAAGTTTCAGGTTTTTGATTATTATTGCACTATTCCATCATTTTTACCCCGGCTGCCCCACATCTCCGGTAGATGGTATGCGAAATAGGAATTCCAATATGTTTATATTATTTCTCCGGAAAAATGAGACCGAATCACATGGATATAAAATATAAGCTTTATCTATTCATAGTTATGCTGATGGGTTGCAATCTGTTGCTCGCTTCGCAGGTATTGCCGCAAAACAACCAGGATTCTCTTCTTACCCGGAATTCAAAAGAGGCGGTTCTGAATAATGCCGTAATGTGTGAAGAAATAAAAGACTTTACACCAAAAAACCAGGGCGTTGTTTTTTCCATTAAAATCGGAAAAGTTTGCTGTTTTACCTCATTCGACCCGGTACCCGTGGAAACGGTTATCTACCACAAATGGTTTCACAAAGATAAACCGAGCACAATAAAAAGGCTGACTCTTCAGCCTCCCCGCTGGGCATCCTACAGCAGTATTCAGCTTCGAGAAACCGATAAAGGCCACTGGCGAGTTGAGATCACCGATGAGAAAGAGAATATTATTTATACGCTAAGATTCACCATTACGGATTGATCTAATAAGAATCTTTGTAATCTGTGTCCAAAAAAAGAAATTCCGGGACGGTTTTATGGCCTTTTTTACACACTTTCGATGGCAGGATCTCGTCGATATCCTGTTAAACAGTTATATCCTGTTTCGCCTCTATGTTCTTTTCAGAGGAACTTATGTCTTCAGGGTACTTACCGGAATTGCGCTTCTCTGGGTCTTTCAACGGATAGCTGTTTTTTTCGGTCTGGTTTTAACCAGTTGGGTCATGCAGGGGATTACCGCTGTGGCCGCCCTTATTATTATCATTATTTTCAGAAACGAAATCAGCAATGTTCTTCAGGCAAAAAATCTAAGAGCCATTGTCTGGGGGTTCCCGAAACAATCTCTTCAAGCCCCCATAGAAATCATCGTAGAAGCCGTCAACGAATTGTCTAAACGACGTAACGGAGCCTTAATTGTTTTGCCTTCAAAGGAAGGTCTGCAGGATATACTGCAGAGCGGAATACCCTGGCAGGGACTGGTAACCAAAGAAATGATCACGAGCATCTTCTGGCCTGACAATCCGGTCCATGACGGCGCCGCCATAATTCGGGAAAATCGGGTTACTGAAGTGGGGGTTATTCTTCCCCTGTCACACAGAAATGATCTGCCTTCACATTACGGTACGCGCCACCGAGCGGCGCTCGGCTTATCTGAGTCTACAGATGCATTGGTTATCATAGTGTCCGAGGAAACCGGAAATATACTTGTTGCTAAAAATTCCGAAATCACGAAAATTAATTACAACACGGAACTGGTAACAGCGCTGCAGAAACACATGGGTATAGCCGAAGAAGAGCCTGCCAGTCAGCGTAAAGAAAAATTTGAAATCGGTATAGCGGCCCTGGTCTCCGTTTTATTCATATCAGGGATGTGGTTCAGCTTCTCAGGAGGACTGGATACGCTGATTACCCTTGAAATTCCGGTGGAATACACGAAACATGATCCGGCAATTGAAATTGTAGATACCTCCGTCAACACCGTCCAACTCCAACTGAGCGGATCAGGGGCTTTGATAAAATCTGTCCGAGCGGACCAGGTCCAGGTGCGACTGGATCTTGGCAAGGCTGTTATCGGAAAAAATGTCTTTTCCATGACACAGGAAAACATTTCCCTGCCGCCGGGGATCTTTTTAAGCAAGGTTACCCCACCGGTTGTTGAAGTAACCTTGGATAAAATCATCACAAAACAACTCCCGATACAGGTTAACTGGGTTGGAAAATTATCGGAAAATATCATTCTTTCACAAGTAAAGATTGATCCTGAAAAAATTGAGATCATCGGCGGGAAGCGTATTCTGGAAAACATCTCAACCCTATACACGGAAAAGGTTCCCCTGGACAACATTAGCAAAACCGGAACCACAACGGTTGGCCTGGCTCTCAATCCTGCATCGCTGAAAATTGCATCCGGGTCAAAGGACAGGATAAAATTGACCTGTGTGGTAACACCAAGAGGAAGTTAGGACCTTCGTCCCGGTTGGAATTAAAAATATTTTTTTTACTTAAATTTGAATTTTATTTTTTCATATCTTTGGAATTAATAAAGAAGTCGCCCATAGCTGGTTACTGATCTATCTGGTGAACGAAAAAACGTCGGTATACCCCAGAAGATCTGTTATGAACAGAATAACAAAAATGACACCTACGGCAATAAAAGCTGTACCCAAGCTGCTTCCGCCCGCAGGAAGCTGTTCCATCTGATGGTAAAGACGCATGATTTCAGCATCGGAAAGGGTGTCGAGACGCGCCTTAGCCTCCAGAGGAGTTATGCCGCATGCTGTAAATGTCGTCTGCATGTCTTCACGGATCATCATTCGGTTCAGATAATCACGGGCTTCCTGTCCCCTTGCCCTGTCTATAATGGTTTCTGTGCCGATCATTGCAGCAAAAACAGTTTGATAAGGAACTGCAAGAAGGAGTACTAACAGCGTCATAAATGCACTGACAGGTTTCGCTTTTCGCCGGAGTAATTTCATGGATTGCCTCCTTTAACATCTCTTAATAAAATAAAAATAATTGTTAAAATATGTCTTATACCTAACATACAAAAGATCACAGTCCAATTCAGGAGTCAATACCCTTTACCATGTTTTATGCTTTGTTTTTTTAATCCTCTCCCCCTGTTGCATGACGCGATCCGTCCATTTGGCGTTTCCCTCAAGATAGATTGCCGCCAGCCCGTTATATTCAGCGGCCTGTGTAATATTTCCTTTCATAAGCCAGGCCTCGGCCATGTAATAGTAGTTCGGTCCGTTTGCCGGATCAAGGTTAAGGGCTTTTTCATACATCCTTATTGCATCGTCCGGATTCCCGTTTTCCAAAAACAATCGCCCCTGATCCGTTAATCGCAGAGAGGCAACGGCACGCGGGCTCGGCTTTACAGCAGCACTTCCGGTCTCCCCGGTCTGCTTATGATCGTCCCATCTCGGTTGCACCGAAGTGGTCGACGTAACCCGGGCACAGCCTGAAAGACCGAATCCAAACCCCGCAATACAAAGTATCAGCAATAAGTTAAAACGGATCGACAAAATTTTTAACCCCTTTCATAAAATGTCGGAGCCGAACCCACCGATGAATCGAACAATAGTCCTTGGGAACATTATCCTCCAAAAAATATTCTTCCACCGGATGCGGGCATCTGTTTTTTACGGCCTGCTGTCCGCTTTCGGAACAGACCGTCCGTTTAACCACACCTTGAGGCACTTTGAACCAATTTCCTGACACAAATTGTGGCAACATACGCATGAGTTCCGCCCAAATCGGCAAAGCGGCGCCGGCGCCGGAGGCATGAACGGAAGAGCCGTCATCGAATCCAACCCATACCAACGCAAGTATATTCGGCGTATACCCCACAAACCAGGCGTCTTTATAGTTGTTGGTTGTACCGGTCTTCCCCCCCACCGGAAACAATATCCCCATATTTTTTAAGGAGCGAGCGGTTCCCTCTTCCACGACGCTCCGCAACATGGAACTCATTATAAAGGCTTTGGCAGGAGAAATTACCCGTTTGATACTCGTGTGCCTTTGCTCAAGAATTTTTCCATTTTCGTCCAGGACCTCTTTCAAAGACAACGGGAATGGTAATACACCATCCGCGGCAAAAACACAATAAGCACGTGCCAAATTCAAGGGAATTACCTCATATGCTCCGAGCGAAAGGGACGGGTAAGGATTGGCAGGTATGGAAAAGCCGAATAAATTCACCGTGGTGGCGATGTGATCAAGACCAACGCGCATGGCCAGATCAACGGTCGCCAGATTGATAGATCTTGCCAGCGCGCTTCTCACACTGATTTTTTCTTCCGGAACCGGCACATAATTTTGTGGTTCCCACAGCGTTCCATTTACCTCATAAGTCTCGGGTTTATTCAAGAGTAGTGAAGCGGGAGTGAATTTATCCAATCCGCTAACATACACAAAAGGCTTGAATGCACTTCCCGGTTGCCGCCGAGCTTGTGTAACTCGGTTAAACTGGCTTAAATTGTAATTGCGGCCTCCCACCATCGCCAGTAAATAGCCTGTTTTTGGCTGCATAACGATGACAGCACCCTGAAGTCTTTTCAGGGGATCCTGACGGGTTAATGCAGGATTGGATTTTTCTAACCGCACCAATCCCGTTTGCAGTGCTTTTTCCGCTGCCATCTGAACCTGTGTATCCAGAGTTGTGTAAATGGAAAGTCCAAGACTCGACAGGTCTTCCGGAGAATAGAGGGTTGTGAGCTGACAGGCCAGATAGTCTATAAAATAAGGAGCCTTTTTACCGTATGACTCATAACCGACCGCGTTCACGGGGGAAAGCAAAGCATGTCCGAGCGCTTCATCGGAAATCCATCCGTTATCTTTCATGGCATAAAGCACCAGGTCTCGCCGTTTCTTACACCGCGTTTTATCAATATAAGGAGAATAAAAATTGGGAGCTTTGATAAGACAGGCTATTGTGGCGCCCTCAATCAGTGAAAGTTCTTCTACGGGTTTATCGAAGTAAAAAAAAGACGCTTCACCAATGCCGTTGATGGCGTCTGACATCTTCTGGCCCAGATAAATTTCATTCAGATAGATTTCCAGTATTTCATTCTTTTCATACATGATTTCCATGGTAAGAGACAGAAAAAGTTCTTTGAGTTTACGGAAAAACGTTCTCTCAGGGGTAAGAAAATAGTTTTTGGCCAGCTGCTGGGTGATGGTTGACCCGCCCTGACGTATGGAAGCGTAACGCAGATTGGTATAAAGGGCTCTCAAAATTCCCATGGGATCAAGTCCACGATGCTGGTAAAACCGGCTGTCCTCGGCAGCCAAAACCGCATATATGACATGCTGTGGAACCTGATCCATGGAAACCAGCCGTCGCCGTTCTCGATCATGACCGAAAAAAAGCATTACCTCTTCGGGCTCAAGCTCCAAAATTGGGATGGATTCTCCATTGGATATAGTTATTATGGATTCTATAACGTTCTCCACAAACTTTATTTTCACACATATCCCCTCCCTGCGCACAGACGGCATTACAAAATCATGGAGAAAAAGCTCCAGGGAAGCTCCAAGGCTTCGGAACTCTCCCTTGTTACAGGGTTCATGCAAAACTCTCCGGTATCCGAGGCGATGCAGTTTTTCATAAAAAAGCGCTGGATTTATATTTTGTCCCGGATACAGTAAGGTGACATCGGAAAAAACCTTGGATGGAATACTCCATCGACGGCCGGAAAATCGTTTATCGATTTGAGATGAAAGATACAGACAGTAAACCAGCATACTTCCACCCACCAGCAGAACTGCGGGCAAAAACCATTTAAGCAGCCACTTTAATTTAATACCGATGGGGTGTTGTTTCTTTATCATTTAAGAGGGTATTGTGATTATCAGAATAACGTATCGTTTCAAAGACAGGATGCAGCGGGTGAACTTCCAAGCGAATCCGTTTGGGGTCATTTGACTGAATGTTCTCAGAGAAACCACGTGTGACCCCCAATTGTTTTCAGATTCTTAATTTTGAGTTGCATGCTTTTACCTGCGCTGCTTATTTGTCCACCCTCTCTTTCAGTTCCTTGCCGAACTTGAAAAACGGAAGTTTTTTTGGTTTAATTTCAACCTGTTCACCGGTTTTTGGATTCCTGCCTGTGTATGCCTTATATTGTTTAACATAAAATGAGCAAAATCCCCGAATTTCTACTCTGTCACCATTGGCCATGGCGTTTGACATTTCATCAAAAACCATATTTACAACCACTTCAGCCTCGTTTTTCGTTATCCCTGCCTCCTCTCTAAGAGCCTCAACAAGTTCTAATTTATTCATTTACAACCTCCGAATTTAATTATAAAATTTTTTATAGTAAGGATGAACGTCGTCGCTGTCGTCTGGTACTAAAACCGATTATAAAACCGAGTATCAGTACGCCTGCTCCACTCAAAAACCATTTAATATTCTGATTCCAAAGAAGTTTTGTTAATTCATCTTCAAATTTTTCTGCTTTTTTTGTTTGTTCGGCAAGCTTTGAAGACGCTGCTTTAAATTTTGACTGAAGCTCCAGAAATTCTTTGGACTCTGTTTTGAGAGCCTCAAAATCGCTGGTAGTTTCTTGAAGTTTTTTTCTGGTCGCGGCAAATTCTGTGGTTAGCTTTTCATTTTCCGCCTTCAGCAAGCTGTTTTTCTCCTTCATTTCCGAAGCGCTGGTCCTTAAGGCTTCGTATTTGCTTTTCAATAGGTTCAGTTCAATATCACTCGGCAGTTTATCCGTAAGAAAACGACTTAACACCCATCCTTTAGTTCCGTTGTCCAGACGGACCAGGGACCACTCATCACCCGGTTCGATCACCTCAATCTTTTTACCGATACTGAGCATAGATATTATTTTTTGATTAATTCCGGGTCCGGTCCTCATCATTATTTTCATTGTATCACTGACATACTTGTTTTCAGCCAAAACCGGTGAAGAAAATAAAACCAGGCACATTCCGATAATGCACAAATTTTTCATGATCGGCCTCATAAGCATAATATCTTATTTGCAAATTTTGTGTTTTCGTGGTAAAAATATACCACGGTCAAATTTAATAATGAACCATAATCATAATTGAAAGTCAACCGCCACTTTTTAAATAATCAAAACAAATTGCTCCGTTTTCGGCCAGTTATGAACACACGTGATTTGAAACGAGTCTTTTAAGATTACTGTTTGTTCAAAACCTCCCTTATTTTTTTTGACAGGACTTTCATGTTAAAAGGTTTTTGAATAAAACTGTTGCAGCCCCGTTGCAATATATCGGTGGCCTGACCGCCGATACTGTATCCGCTTGAAAGAAGAACTTTGACTTGAGAATCGATTTCCTTGATCCTGTCATACACCTCACCGCCTCCGATATCAGGCATAATCATATCCAGAATAACCATATCAATTTTATCACACTGTTTACGAAACAATTGAATCGCCTCTCTCCCACTTCCGGCCTCAATCACATGGTATCCAAGTTTTTTAAGCAGTTGACCCGCCACGTCAATAACAACTTCTTCATCATCCACCAGTAGAATGGTTTCATCACCTTTTATAATCCGGTCATTAGGTTCCGGAGCTTCTCGAACGTATTGATCTGATGCCGGCAGATAAATGCTGAATGTGGTTCCACGCCCTTTTTCCGAATCCACATCGATATATCCCCCATGGCCTTTTATTATTCCATATACGGATGCCAGACCGAGTCCTGAACCCCCGCCCATCTCCTTTGTGGTGAAAAACGGCTCAAAAATCCGCTCTATTGTTTTCTCATCCATGCCGGCTCCGTTATCCGTTACCTGTAATAAAACATATGGACCGGGTTTTGGATCATAGCGCTTATTTTTCATTTTTCTGTGGGTAACATTCATGGTTTTCAAAATAAGTTCACCACCGTCAGGCATGGCATCCGCGGCGTTAATATAGAGATTTATAAGCACCTGCCCAATCTGAGACTCGTCGGCCTTTATAGCAGACAAGTCCTCTGCAAACTCCCTGTGAATGGTTATATTTTTTTTTGTTCTGCCGAACGTTTCAGAATTATATTTTACGATTTGGTTTAAATTTATTGGTTTAACCTCATATTTGCCCTTCCTGGCATATGCTAGAAGCTGACGGGTCAGTTCGGAACCGCTTTGAATCAATTTTTCAATATTTTTCAACCGGTTGTAATATGGACGTGAAGTTTCGGCGTCATATAATATTAAAGAAATATTGCCCTGCATGCCCATCATCAGGTTGTTAAAATCATGGGCAATGCCTCCGGCCAGCGTACCGATGGCCTCCATTCTTTCCATATACTGCAGCTTAGCCTCAAATTTTTTCTTTTCCGAAATATCACGAAGAATAACTAATGTGCCGACCGGCTTGCCTTGGGGATCATCATAACGCGAAGCACTGATGCTCACTTCCAGCAAGCGACCGTCTTTGGTGTATCGTTTTGTTTCAAAACCCTGACAGGGGGTCCCCTTTTCTATAAGATCCTTGAGAATTGCCAGGGTCGATTCTCTTTCAACTTCCGGAAGATAAGGCGGCTGTTTTCCTTTCAGTTCTTCCAGTGCCCACCCAAATATTTGTGTAAATGCCGGGCTGATATATTCCACGCTTCCTTTCAGATCATAGATAACGATGGCATCGGCGGATGAATGAAGAAGAGAACGGTAAACTTCTTTCGCATGCTGGGCTTCTTCATAAAGGTATTTATTTTCTTCATGGCTTTTTCGAAGCTCTGCTTCGGTTTTCTCCCGTTTGACTACTTCCTTTTGCATCATGTTGTTGGCATTCGAAAGAATTTTTACTTCCATTTTTTCTGCAAAATAGATCGAACACAGGGCTAAAAATCCTAACAGGAAAAATACAAGGTGAAGATAGTCCGGATATCCCAAAGATTGATGATTTATTTTTCTCATCAAGGTAATGAAATGCCACTCTGTGTATATCCCCAGCATAAAGAGTACAACGGCCAGCGTAAAAAGGTATATACTTGCAAATCTAATCCTTGTCATCAGCACCACCTTTATATGATAGAATCGACAGTCTCACACCCACACCAAACTTCATATTTTTTTAATACCCCAGCACTCCGATTTCCTGGATTTGAAGAATATTTATAGCAGATTTTCAAACGAAATCAATAGACTTTAGGCTCTCGAATCAATTTTGATTAATTAAACAAGAAGATACAACTTGACATACCTCATATTTCATCTCTAATAAGAGAAAACGTGGTCTGAACTTACCTGGCTTCACTTCCCCCGCCATGTCAGCAGAAAACTGGAATTAGTGATTACAATGGGTTATAGAATTTAAAATTATGCAAGTTCAAACAGGTCTTGAAAGATTTATCGAGTCACCGCCAAAATGGGTGCCCGGAAAACGAATCGGGCTGTTATGCAATCCTGCTTCGGTTGACAGAAATTTTTGTCATGCCCGCGAATTAATCAGCCGGAAATTGGAGACTCAGCTTCACGCACTATTCTCACCCCAGCACGGATTTTTTGCCGAAAAACAAGACAACATGATCGAATCGGAAGATATGTCTGATCCCATATTAAATATTCCTGTGTTCAGTCTGTACGGCAAAACCCGCGTCCCCGATAAAAAGATGTTCGATCTCATCGATGTGCTTATCATCGATTTACAGGATGTGGGCACACGGGTATACACTTTTATTTACACCATGTCCTATTGCCTTGAAGCTGCAAAAGAGTTTGGTAAAAAAGTCCTGGTCCTTGACCGGCCCAATCCCATTTCCGGCAGCATCACGGAAGGAAACTGCCTGACTTCCGAATGCACTTCATTTGTGGGAAGATACCCCATTCCCATGCGCCACGGGCTTACCATCGGTGAACTTGCTCTTTTGTTCAACAATGAGTACGGTATCGGCTGTGATCTTGAAGTTATCCCCATGAAGGGCTGGAACCGGAAGATGTTTTTCCAGAATACCGGCCTTCCCTGGATTCCGCCCTCCCCCAACATCCCCTGGCCGGTCTCGGCCATGGTCTATACCGGACAGGTATTGTGGGAAGGAACCCATGTTTCCGAAGGCCGTGGAACCACCCGCCCGTTCGAAATCTTTGGCGCCCCGTTTTTCAATACAACCCTGTTGCTGTCAAGTCTGAGCGAAAACCGGTTGCCGGGAGCAACACTTAGACCGGTTGTTTTTGAACCCACTTCAAACAAATTCAAAGGGACTCTGTGCAAAGGATTTCAGATCCACATAACAGACCCGCTTGAATTTAAACCGTATATCACAACGTTAAAGCTCCTTCAGGCCGTGATTCTCCATCATAAAGATCAATTCCGATGGAAAGCTCCACCTTATGAATATGAATTCAAAAGATATCCCATTGATCTCATTATCGGCAATAAAAAAATACGACAGCGTATCGAACACCTTGATAATATAGATACTATAGAAAGATCGTGGCTTGATGAACTTAAAAAGTTTATAGAAATAAGCCGGAAATTTTACCTTTACGAATGAATGCTGACGAAATAAACTGGAAGCGAATGCAGTTTAAAAAAAATAAAGTCTGGCTGGCTATTGACCGGGATCAAAAACCTGTGGTTAAAAACGGAAAGGTTTTGATCAAATACCAGCTGTCTCAGGATTACGAGTATTGGGTGAACCTAAATAATGTCAAATCCATTGATTCGGTCGAAATAGAAACCAAAAAATCGAAAAATAAAAAGTCCGCCGAAAACTCTGCGAAAAGACGAAACATCAAGATTAAACCAAAAACCGAGTCTCCGGATAGTAGCGAATATAAGAATTCCATCTGTATCTATACGGACGGAGCATCTTCCGGGAACCCGGGCCCGTCGGGAATAGGGGTTGTACTCCGTTTTGGAAAACATGAAAAAGAAATATCAAAATATATCGGTATCGCCACCAACAACATCGCAGAGCTCGAAGCGATCCGAACAGGTCTCCTGGCCATAAAAGACACCGGGCTCCCGATACGCATTTTTACGGACAGCAGGTATGCATACGGGGTTCTGACCCTGGGTTGGAACGTAAGAAAAAATCAGAATCTTATAAAATCCATAAAAAATATTCTAGTAAAATTCAAGGATCGGAAAATTATAAAGATTAAAGCGCATGCCGGTCATGAGGGAAATGAAAGAGCGGATTATCTGGCCACATCGGCGATAAAAAAAATCATGGACTCCCAACAATAAACGCCTTGCATTCAGTTGCAAGGCGTTTATTCTCCTTCTCGCATCTTGCGGTCAAACAAGTACCGTGTTTTTGGGAATCAGCTTTTTATTATGCTTTTTGGGCTTTTAGAGTTTCGATCTCTTTTTTCAGTTCATCAATTTCATCTTTGTATTTTTCAGTTTCATCTGTTTGGGTTGGAATATCAACTGTTTTATCCTCTTTCTTCCAGGTATCCTTGAGTTCGTCAAAGCCCAGATAAAGAGCCAAACCACCGCCAAGGAGAAGCATCACAGGGATGGCACCCGCTAAAAGCTGCAAAAACGGTTTCCACCATATGGACATACCAATGAGACCCAATACAGCTCCGACCGCCCCACCAATTAAAGTTTTCATAAAAAATCATCCTCCTTTAATTTTAATTAAATTTATTTAAAAAAAAACTTTTCCCAAAAGAAGAAGTTGTAAATTAACACAACTTGTTTTGTAACGCAAGCTTAATTTTTTTAAATAAGAATCTTGATATTTTCATGGAAAATCTTTCTTATACAACAGCTTTGTAGAATATAACTATTTAATTTAATATTATTTTTTCTTAATATTGCATGCTTCTCCAAAGAAAAGATTGCAATCGAAATTTATATCTGTTACTTGAAAATTTTTGGATACGAAAATTAAATCGGATTTTAAACATGTTAAAATGGATTAAATTGCAACTTGAAAAATATAGACCTGACTTAAGAAAAAAGAGCGATACTTTTTCGCAAACGAATCATAATCACTATTTTTTTCAACTGCCCGATAATATCGGCATATTATCAACCTTTATCCTCAGGCTCTTTTTTTCCGGAATAAAGGTTGCCAAGGAACAGACCCAAAATCTAAATAAACTTCAAGAACAAGGGATTGTCATATATGTTACAAAACCCAAAAGCTACTTTCTATACCTCTTCTATTATACCCGGTTTAAGCAGGAGGGCCTTCCATATCCCCGGATTGGTTTTGACTATAAAATAATGATATGGCAGCCGGTATCACGCTTTTTAAAAATCTTTTGTTCATACCTTTCTTACATATTTCATAACCTGTCACTCCCTGATCCTTATGCAAGTGGATATATCCGAAAAGAACTGATGAACAGGCGGCCGGCATTACTTTCTCTGGTCGAACAAAAAGGTTTCCACCGAAGATTTATTAAAGCCAAAAAAGATCCCGTTCAATATCTTATCGAAATGCAGCAATCCATTGACCGCCCCATTTTCCTTGTTCCCCAGCTTATGTTCTTTGATAAAAAGCCGGATCGATCGTTGCCGACCATCATAGACATTCTGTTCGGCACCAAAGAAAACCCCGGCAAAATAAGACGGTTGATGATCCTGTTCAAAAATCCCGGCAAGGTTTTTGTGGAAATATCCGAGCCGGTTAACCTCAAAACTTTTTTGGCACTTCCGGAAAACCGGAAAAAAAATATTGAATATCAAACGCTTGCTTTAAGGCGCAATCTTTTGAATCAAATTAATCGTCATCGCCAGAGCATCACGGGGCCGGTTTTAAAATCAAGGCTTGAATTGAAGGAAAACATCCTTACAAGGGAACGGCTTCAAAACTTCATGGAACATCATTCAAAAACCCGCGACATCCCGATTCAAAAGGTACAAAAAAAAGCAAGTGATTTTCTTGATGAAATTGCCGCCAACTACAATATGATGATCATAAAAACAGCCTCGGCCTTGATCACCTGGGTTCTGAATACCATGTTTGAAGGGGTAACCGTGGACAAAGACGGCCTGAACAGAGTGAAAAGCATGTCACAGAAGGGCCCTGTAATCCTCATTCCCTGCCACAAAAGTCATATCGATTACCTGATATTGTCGTATCTTTTGTATCATAACAATATGCCGTGTCCTCACGTTGCTGCCGGGAAAAATCTTTCTTTCTGGCCCATAGGCCCTTTATTCAGAAGCGGTGGCGCATTTTTCATTAGGCGAACGTTTAAAGGGGCCGTCCTTTATTCAAAGGTTTTTTCAGAATATATTCACAATCTGCTTGCAGAAGGTTTCAACATAGAATTCTTTATTGAAGGCGGTCGAAGCCGAACCGGCAAATTGACTCTGCCCAAGCTCGGTCTCCTTTCAATCCTTCTCAATGCTTATAAAAACAGATCGTGCGAAGATATGATATTCGCACCTATTTTTATCGGATATGACACGGTATTGGAGGAAAGCTCCTATCTTCATGAAGTTGAAGGAAAAGAGAAACAGCCTGAAAGCCTGGTGCAAGTTATTAAAGCACGAAAATTTTTAAAAAAAAGGTATGGGAGAATCTATATTCAGTTCCATGACCCCCTCTCTTTAAAGGAGCTTTTATTGCAATACGGCACGCCCATTCAAGATATGGGAACCAAAGAGTTTAATATTTTCTGTCGAAACCTGGGTCACAGGGTTATAAACGCCATCAATTCGGTAACGGTTGTCACGCCTCATGCCCTTGTTGCCGCCGCTCTTATGAACTGTTCAAAAAAAAGTTTCTCTTTTGACCATCTGATATCCCATGTTGAAACATACATGAACCACCTGATTTCACAAAAAGCCAGACTTGCCGATACACTCCTTGTGGATCATGTTCATACCGTCGAGCATGTGCTTGACACTTTTGTCCAGAGAAAATTCATCGAACGTATCACAAAAGACAAGAAGCCCGGTTATGATGATTCCCTGTTAAAGGTAAACCAGAGTAAACGCCCAAACCTCGAATATTACAAAAATAACTGTATCGCCTTTTTTGTCCCGGCGGCCATTACCTCTCTTGCAATCCTTATAAAGGATACTTTTCAGTTTTCGGCTCCGGATCTGCACTCCGATTATGAATTTCTTCAATATTTCTTTAAATACGAATTCGCATATGATGTGGATAAAACCACGGAATACTTTGTCCGTAAAAACATAAAGACATTTATCGATGAAACCATTTTAATGCCGCATCCTACCTTGCCAGGCACATACAATCTCACCTCTTCCGGTTTTAGAAAATTGAGATTATTTTCAAGTTTCCTGAGAACCTATCTCGAATCATACTGGATCGTATTACACTATTTCATGCAACACCCGCCAAACTCGATTAAACCGAAAGATCGTATAAAAAAAATTGAAACCATAGGAAATCGCATGTATAAAAAGAAGGAAATCGAACGAAAAGAAGCGCTTTCCATCGTCAACTACACAAATGGAATAGATTTTTTCACTACCAACGGCGTAAAAGGTTCCGATAATAAGGACCGAATAGAATTCTATGCCGATGCAATCCAAAAATATCTGAATTATCTATAAATGAAAGCCTTAATACTCGCCGCAGGTTTTGGCACGCGTCTGCTTCCCTTTACGAAACACACACCCAAAGCGCTCATTCCTGTGGCAGGACGTCCTCTGCTCCATATCCTTATCTTAAGTTTGCAACAGGCGGGATGTAAAGCGGTCATCATCAACACCCACCATCTTTATAAAAAAATAGATTCCTATCTCGCACGACAAAACTATGAAATCCCTGTGATCACCCGCTATGAACCGGAAATCCTGGGTACCGGGGGAGCCATAAAAAATGTTGCCGATTTTTGGGACGATCATCCCTTCATGGTCATAAACAGCGATATCCTCACCGATATAGATTTGAAAAAGGTTTATGAGTTTCACTTGAATCATACTCATCCGGTCACGCTGGTTCTTCATGACGACCCGAGGTTTAACACCGTATCGGTAAACAAAGACGGTTTTATTACCGGGTTCCATGATTCGACCCCCCTCCCCTCCCACCCGGCTTCAGGCTCGAATACTTACCTGCCCGGAAAAATCGGAAAGCTCACCTTTACCGGTATACAGGTTCTGGACCCACAGGTTCTTGAACGAATACCCGATAATATATTTTCAAACAGCATCGATATATACCGGGAACTGATATCGGAAAATAAAAAAATATGCGCTTTCATTTCAAAGGAATACTATTGGAAAGATGCGGGGTCCCCGGAAAGTTACAGCAGGACGGTTTTCGAACACATGGCCCCGGAAGCTTTCAAACACGCCTTCCCGAGCGGGTTGCATAAAAAGATTTTTAGTACCCGACTCAAAGGAGACGGGTCTGACAGAACCTGGTACCGGCTGACCTCGGGAAACAGATCACTGGTCATGGCGGATCACGGCATCAGAAAAAACCCATCCACCGACGAAGTGGACTCATTTATTGCCATTGGCCGACATCTGCATGACAAAGATATCCCGGTACCGGAAATATATCTTTATGATAGTTTTTCAGGCCTTGTATTCATGGAAGATCTGGGGGATGCAACTCTTCAGGTTGTTGTTCGGAACACCATGAATCCGGAAAAAATCATCTCATATTACAAATCGGTCATAGGCCTTCTCGGAAACCTCTCCCTGAACGGTGCAAAGGGCTTTGATCCGGTCTGGACCTATCAGACCTCACATTACGACCAGGAGCTTATTCTCGAAAAAGAATGCCGGTATTTTGTGGATGCTTTCTTAAGGAACTACCTTGGATTAAATATCAGTTTTAAAAATCTTGAGAATGAATTCAGATCCCTTGCGGACAGGGCTCTTGAATTTTCGGTCAACGGATTGATGCACCGGGATATGCAGTCACGAAACATCATGGTAAAAAATAACCGTTTTTATTTTATTGATTTTCAAGGGGCACGATTAGGGCCGATCCAGTACGACCTTGCCTCTTTGCTCATGGATCCTTATGTTGAACTGTCTTTTCGGGTGCGGAATCTGCTCCTTAATTTTTCCGTTCAAACGCTTTCATCCGTTTTGAACGTGGATCCGGACGACTTTCTTTCCGGTTATAAATATTGCAGCATAACAAGAAACCTTCAGATACTGGGGGCCTTTGCTTATCTTAGCCGTATCAAAGAAAAAACATACTTTAAAAAATATATCCCTGATGCTATAAAAACATTAACCCATAACCTTTCACCATTTAAAAACGGCGAATTTCCAAAACTGGAATCTATCGTAAAAAAATTAGGGGGTGCAAAATGAATCATATAAAAATAATGGTAAACGGTTTGCCCGGAAATATGGCGTCCAACGTGGCCCGTCATGCCCTTGCCGACAGCCGGTTCCAGGTGATTCCACAATCTTTGACCGGACCTGAAATTACCGAAACCCGGACTGTCATAGATTCCGTTTCTATCCGCCTCATTCTACCCGGGGTCAGGGATCAGGCCATATCGACCATTAAAGAAAAGGAAGGCCTTTTTCTCATTGTGGACTTTTCTCTTCCTCCGGCCGTCAACAGTAATGCCGAGTTTTATTGCAAACACGGCCTCCCTTTTGTCATGGGAACAACCGGCGGTGACCGAAAGCGCCTTGAAGATACTGTGCTGGCTTCTTCCATCTCTGCGGTAATTGCACCCAATATGGCCAAACAAATCGTTGGGTTTCAGGCCATGATGGAATATGCCGCAAAAACATTCCCGGATCTTTTTAAAGGGTATTCTCTTGAAATTAAAGAAAGCCATCAGAAAGGAAAGGCCGATACCAGCGGAACCGCCAAGGCAATGGTACGCTATTTCAACAGCCTGGGGTTACCTTTTGCCGAAAAGGATATCACCAAAGAGCGTGATCCGGAAATCCAGAAAAATGTCATGGGGATACCCGAAGAATACCTGTCAGGACATGGATGGCACACGTACCGTCTTGATTCAAGCGACAAGACGGTTCATTTCGAATTCACTCACAATGTCAACGGCAGGGATGTATATGCCATGGGAACCCTTGATGCACTGATTTATCTGGCTAAAAAGATAAAACAAGGATCTAAAGGAAAAGTCTTCACTATGATCGATGTTCTAAAAGGCGCGGCATAAATGTTGTTTTGAAAGGCCTGGAGACTCATTACCAGATGACATAGGTCTGAGATGGGGTGGTGAAAATCGCCATGTATACAGATGGAATTTTAATCCAATTTTTGTTCCATATCCTAAGGTTTCAGGTGTCAGGCGTCAGGTGTCAGGAATG
>CAYPIW010000171.1:0-5607 GCA_964410925.1 uncultured Desulfobacteraceae bacterium | reverse complement strand
TTCCGGCGAAAGCCGGAATCCAGAATATTATCAATATCATACGACTTGTGGATTCCGGGTCAAGCCCGGAATGACGAGAGAACTTTAGACTCTTAAGATTGTAATACCGTGATGTTAAAAGTCCGGGATTTCTGTGCAGGATCTCGGAATTGAATCAAACGGGTATGAATGCCTCCGCCCTGAAGGGCGGAGTTTAAAGGAGCAGACGGGTCAAGCAGCATGAAAATCAGTATCAGACAAAAGATTTTTTTGGCCTTCGCTATTTTTATCGGGCTCAGCTCTCTCATATGGCTGCGGAGTTATCATAGCCAGAATATTCTCAATCAAAAGATTCAGATTATCGAAAGAAAGTTCGATCTCTTTAATACCGTTCTGGAAGCCCGCCGGTATGAGAAAAACTACTTCCTGACATTTGACAAAAAGAATTATGACCAGACCCTTTATTATGTAAATAAGGCCGAAAACATTCTCTATGATATTTTAAACACATACGGGAAATATACACTGGCCAAAAATCTGGATGAACGGTTAATCGAACTTAAGGAGTATAAAGACGCTCTTGTAAGACTTTTGAAGATGCAAGAAGACGGACACTTAAAGCCTCCGGAGGATTTTATCCAAGTCATCCAAAAGCAGGGGAAAATTATTACCGATGAATTGGAAGAAATCACAAGGCAGGAAAGTAAATTTACACGGGACCTCGTCGCAGAATCCAGGATGATCCATCTGATTGCATTGATTCCTGTTTTTATCCTGTCCGTTCTGGTTGCGCTTTTTTTAATGTTTAATGTGGACCGTCCTCTAAAAGCCATTGGAGATGCCATTATAAAAATATCCAGAGGGGATTTTCAAAACATACCGGAAATTCATACCGGCGACGAATTTGAATCCCTGGTGACCAGTCTCAACAGTATGATCAAAGAACTCAACCAGCGAAACAAAGAGCTGATGCAGGCCCAAAAACTGGCTTCTCTGGGGAGATTGACCTCGGGGGTGGCTCATGAGCTGAACAACCCCCTGAATAATATTTCCACGTCCATTCAAATATTGGTTGAAGAGCTGGAAGACGACGATCTTGAATATAAAAAAGAGCTTTTATTCGGTGCGGAAAAAGAGGTGGAACGGAGTAAAGAAATTGTCAGATCACTGCTGGAATTTGCACGGGAGAGATCTCATACGTTAAAACAGGCTTATTTTAAGGATCTGGTTAACAATGCCGTCAAACGGGTTCAATCACAGATACCGGAAAACATAACTCTTACCGTGGATGTTCCCGACGATATACAGGGCCATTTCAGTGTGCTGGGAATTGAACGAGTTTTAATCAATCTCATCATAAATGCCGTCCAGGCCATGAAACATGGCGGGAACATTACCGTCAAATCATGCAAACAGGAAAGTAGAAGCGGGTTTTGTTTTCAGGTTATAGATACGGGGGAGGGTATCCCAAAAGAAATTATTTCAAAGATTTTCGACCCCTTTTTCACTACAAAAGAAGTCGGCACAGGCACGGGTCTGGGGCTTTCCATTGTATACGGCATTATAGACCAGCACGGCGGTAAAATTAAGGTCTCGAGTGAAGAAGGAAAAGGAACAACATTTACCTGCTTTGTACCGTTTGATCAGCCTGAATAAGGAATCATTATATATTCGTAATCTCTAATTTCAGATATCGTTAAGTTAAACAGGACGCAGATTTTCACAGATATACACAGATAATATTGTTGTTTTGCAATTTAAGAATCTTGACAATCTGTGTTCATCTGTGTCCAAAAAAGAAAATTTCTATATTATGGAGAAGAATAAAGAAACCATTCTTGTTGTGGAAGATGAGGATATCGCACGTAAAAATCTCGAACATATCCTCGTGAAAACAGGATATGAAGTTATCTCCGTAAACAACGGGGAAAAAGCCATCGATTTGCTTCAATCAACAGACATTGATCTGGTTATCACTGATCTGAAAATGGGGCAAGTGGACGGAATGGAGGTGTTACGGAAAACAAAAGAGCTTCAACCCTACACCGAAGTCATCATGATAACCGGCTACGCCACCGTTGATACATCTGTCGAGGCCATGTATCAAGGCGCTTATTACTACATCGCAAAACCTTATAAGATCGGAGAAGTCCGCAAGATTGCCGGAGAAGCTCTTTTAAAGCGACAGCTGCAACTTGAAAATCTGGAGCTTAAAGAAACGCTCAAAAGATGCCAACAGATTTCCTCTATAGTGGGCAAGAGCAGTACGATGATAGAGGTTCAGAAAACCATCAATCAGATTGCTCCTTCTGACATTAATGTACTGATACTGGGAGAAAGCGGAACCGGCAAGGAACTGGTCGCCAGGTCCATCCATCAGCTGAGTCTGCGTTCCGAAAAAGAATTCATCGCGTTTAATTGCGGATCTTTCACGGAAGATTTGATGGCCAATGAGCTGTTCGGCCATGAAAAGGATGCATTTACCGGCGCCACAAAAGCAAAAGCCGGACTGATTAAGGCGGCGGACGGGGGAAGTATTTTTCTGGATGAAATCGGGGATATGCCGTTGACCATGCAGGTTAAACTGTTGCGTGTGATTCAGGAAAAAGAGGTTTTACCGGTTGGAGGGGAGGCTCCCGTGCCCGTTGATGTGCGTTTTATCGCCGCCACCCATCGCGATCTCAAGGAGGATGTGGAAAAAGGTCATTTCCGCCAGGATCTGTTTTATCGTCTCAATGTGATTACCATAAAACTTCCCTCTCTGTCCAATCGTGAGGGGGATATTCCGCTGCTGGCCTATCATTTTCTGAATCAAAAATGTCAGGCCATGAAAAAGGATATTCGAATGATCACCAGGGAATGTATGGAATTACTCTGTCAATATACCTGGCCGGGCAATATCAGAGAGCTGGAAAATGTCATTGAAAGAGCCGTAGCCCTGGCAAGCAAACCGGAGATACGGGTGGATGATCTTCCGGAATATATCACCAATCTGTCGGTGGAAACCTACCGCCGCCGGGATTCCGATTTTCCCACCCTGGAGGAACAGGAAAAAAATTACGTTAAATGGGTACTAAACAAGTGCGAGGGAAACAAAACCCAGGCGGCAAAAATAATGGGCATTGACCGGGTATCTCTCTGGCGCAAAATTAAGCGATTTGAAATCGATTCTGAGGAATAACTATAACCGCTCGATATTTTGTAAAAAATGACAAACAAAATAACAAATAAGGCTAATGCCCTCCAACGGAAAGAAACCCACTGGCAGCAGCGCTGAGAATAATGACTTCGAGTAGCGCCATAATCGCATAAACGATATCCCTGTTTTTCAAAAGGGTCGGCACAATGGCAGCATAGCACATAATGGTAACCCCCGCCAGTATGACAATACCGATGAAATTGACAAAATCCCCGTATGCTATCATGCCGACCCAGGCCCATCCGTCTTTGATTCCGGTACATTCAAGATAGTCATGGACACTCATTGACCAGCAGTTGGAAATTTTATCCAGTGAAATATAAGGATCCATAATGCCGAATACATAGAGGGCAAAGGTTATAAAAAGAATGAGTAACCCTGAATACATCCCCCATCCCAGTATTTTAGCATACAGAAGCTGTTCGGGAGTCGCTTCCAAAGAGGCGATCGATTTTTTGTTCATATTCCTTTCTCCTGTTTTTATTATCTATTTGTATATGTGGTAATGAGACTCAAATTTGTGTTTAAAATCCCAGACCTTTGGACAGGGCTTTAATACCGGCAAAGCCTAATATTGCGATGACCATCCACCGGATAAATGTAGGCTTGGCGATTCTGAGCAAACGAACCCCCACAAGAGATCCGAGCATAATTCCCACGAGAGAGGGAACGACCATCATGGGAATCACACAGCCTTTGTTCACATATATCCATGCCGCAGATGTATCTGTAATAGAAAGAAGAAACTTGCTGGTTGCCACACTGATTTTTAGGGGTGCGCCCATGAGAAGATTGAGCACCGGAACATTGGCCCACCCGGCCCCCAGTCCGAACATACCGGCCATAACGCCGATTATGATGAACAACGCCAATCCCAAAGGCGTTCTGTGTATTTTCCAGTCAATAATCTCACCGGTGCTGGCTTCCTGATACACGCCGCATATCCTGAGCGCCGAAGAGAGTCTGTCTGCCTTGGGAACATCCGGAACCTCGGATTTTTTGGCAGTGAGCATCAGAACACAAATACCGAGAATGGTGGCTCCAAGGGCAATCTGAACAATGTTGGTGGGCAGTGCAAGACCGATCATGGCGCCAATGATCGCACAGGTGGAGGCGATAAGCGCGACCGGAATTGCCAGTCGCAGGCTGGCAAGGTTCATCTTTAAAAGTCCGGGACCGGCAGCCAGTGCGCCGGAGAGGGCCACCAGAAGGCCGGTACCCCGAACAAAGTCCAGGTGAAAAGGAAAAAACCCGCTGATGATCGGCACATATAACACGCCGCCACCGACACCTCCCAGAACAGCGAGGATTCCCATAACAAAAGTTATTATAAAAAGGACCATCGGCCAGAACCACCAGGCATGACCATTTGAAGCAGCTTCGGATGATACCTCCGCAAATGCAGGGGATATCCATACCGGAACCAAAAACAAACCCGTCAGAATGATCATCCACCATTTACCATTCTTCCCCATTTCTTCCTCCTAAATAGTGATCTTCAACATTTAAATAAGACTATCTTCAGCATTTCAAAAAGATATGTGCGAACATTAAGCCAAACCGGGAAATCTAAAAAAAATTGACAAAGAATTGAGCAAATTCTCTTATACTACCTGTCCTGTGATGTCAAATGAAAATATAGTATGAATCAAGTTAGTTCGCTTCTCCCACCGCCGTTTAATGGCAACCATCATAATTTTTCATAAACAAAGACTGATGGGATGTAACTGAAGACTGTTGTTTGCGAAGATTGCCATGGCCATTTGGTTTCAGGTGTCAGGGTTCAAGGTTTCAGGTTTCAGGTTTCAGGTGTCAGGGTTCAAGGTTTCAGGTGTCAGCCCCGCCGCCGGCGGAGCCGGATTAATCAAAAAAGAAACTTGAAGTTTCATACAAGGTATCAGGTGGGATAATTAAAATTGCCCATAATATGGCTTTAAAAAATATCCCATATTTATTTCTTCCCGTATTTCTGGTGTCAGGTGTCAGTGCCTCTGTTCATCATTCCTGGCACCTGAAACCTGACACCTGAAACTTTTTTGCTGACACCTGAAACCTGACACCTGACACCTAAAAAAGGGTTTCGAGGCACGGTTTGTCAATAGACAAAAATCAGTGTTTGCCAACGCTCTTGATTTACACCCGGACTGATGAGCGGTTTTGGATGAATGGCGGTTTACAAGTTTTTTTCTCTATGATAAACATACACCATGGCATGGAGCCATAAAAGAACTGTACAAAATTGAAACAATAATATAGTACACACTGCCGGGAAAAACACCTGTACGGTTATATGGGAATGATATTGCGTTCGGATTTGATCCCGGCCGCAGCAGGTTCCGGATTCAATGATATTTCCCGTGAAATCGGTTCTGAAGTCACATTATGAGAATACATTTCAATCCGGAGATATACTTATCGTGAAGAGGGAT
>CAYPIW010000170.1:0-3758 GCA_964410925.1 uncultured Desulfobacteraceae bacterium | reverse complement strand
TGGTGCCGGAGGTCGGAATCGAACCGACATGGAGTTGCCCCCGCGGGATTTTGAGTCCCGTGCGTCTACCAGTTTCACCACTCCGGCATTTGTTTTGCTATGTTGAAGTTTCGATGAGCTGTAATATGTTTGTAAACCCCTTTCACCGGTAAAAACTGCAAATCGTATCCTCTATAAATCATTTTGGGTTTGAAAACAAGATATTTTAAGTTCGTAGAAAGGCATGGTGTTCATCAATTATGAATCACATCATAATTTTACAAAATTAGAACATGTTACGGTTTAATGAAATACCATTTAACTGTTTGCGAATAATATTAAAAAGCTCCCAGCTGGCAGTATTTTATCTTGATACCCATGGCCTCGCAGGCACCGCTGACTCTCATCTTGCGGATGTTAAATCGGCTTGCGATATCCCATGCGGTTCTGCAAGAAAGTCTTCCCTGAACCAGTGCTTCGGAAATTGCGTTTTTTAAATCCTCGGTTACCGTATGTTGGGGCGTCACAATCTTTTTTTGGGGGTGATACCCAAACAGTCCCAGCTGGCATTTTACCAATCGATAATTCATCAGGTCGGCGGTCATCCCCACTGCATCTGGTGAGACCTGCAGATCTTTTGCTATTTTAAAAGCAACCGCGCAAGGAATTTCATTTTTATGAGTCCTTTTTAGAATTTCGTTTTTAATGACACGATCCGGTTGTGCATCCGGCCCGTGTTTTTCCACAAACTTTTTACTATGTTTAAGATCCATACCCTTCCTCCATCATTTTTACCCAGCCTGCCCCGCAGGTCCGGCAGATCGTACCGGGGCGAAACTTTTTAGCTGTTTCACCGGGGCCATCACTCCATTTGGGGCGAACCCCTTAATTTTTTATACTACCATATTTTTTATAAGCCAAATACAAAATCTGTATTTTTCTTGAACTTAAAAGTTCTGTCTGATAATTATTGTGCTGGTAAAATTTTTAAAAGCATAAGTTGATGAAGCCATAAAACGTCTTTTGAGAGAAAACCAGACGGATTTTTATACTATTATATTTTAATAACAAACGGTTATGCCTTTTTTGATAAAACGAAAAAACACATGCCCCATTATGGTCGGAAATGTACCGGTGGGCGGTGATGCGCCTGTTTCGGTCCAGTCCATGACCAATACACTTACTCAGGACGTTCCGGCCACTGTTTCACAAATTCAGCGCCTGGAAACGGCCGGATGTGAAATTGTAAGGGTGGCCGTGCCTGACGCGGAGGCGGCTCAAGCAATTTCTTCAATAAAAGAAAACATATCTATTCCGATTATCGCTGACATACATTTTGATTATCGTCTGGCAATCGCCGCTGTAAAGGCAGGTGCTGACGGGCTGAGGATAAATCCCGGTAATATTGGTACTCATAAAAAAATAAAAGCGGTTGTTGACTGCGCAAAAACTTTTCATGTCCCCATTAGAATCGGAGTGAATTCCGGCTCCCTTGAAAAAGACATCCTCAAGAAATATAATGGGACAAGTGCAGAAGGCATGGTTGAAAGTGCCCTGCGGCATATTGATTTCATAACGTCATTGGATTTTCACAACATAAAAATTTCGATCAAGGCCTCTGACGTACATCGTACGGTAGAGGCTTACCGGCTCCTTTCCTCAAAAACAGATTTTCCCCTTCATGTTGGGGTAACAGAGGCGGGAGGGCTTTATTCAGGAATCGTCAAGTCGTCCCTGGGTATCGGGATGCTCCTTGCAGAGGGCATCGGAGATACGATCCGTGTCTCTTTAACGCGGGATCCGGTTGAAGAGGTTCGGGTTGGATATGAAATCCTGAAAGCACTTGATATCCGACGATATGGGCCGGACATTATATCATGCCCGACCTGCGGACGCTGTAAAATCGATCTGTTTAATATTGTGGAACGTATTGAAAAGGCATTACTGTTAAACCCCTTGCCCATTAAACTTGCCATCATGGGCTGTGTTGTAAACGGACCGGGAGAAGCCAGGGAAGCGGATATAGGTATTGCCGGCGGTGATGGCACGGGGATTCTTTTTAAGAAAGGAAAGGTCATAAAAAAGTTTCCCGAAGAAAAACTCGTCGAGGTCTTACTGGCTGAGGTTGAAAAATTTAATAATCACAGGAATTCAGAATGGAAAAACAAAACAGAACGGCGATAACCCCTACTCGAGCCGAAGATTATCCCGAATGGTACCAGCAGGTGGTCAAGGCATCCCAATTGGCAGACCCATCCCCGGTGAGAGGGTGTATGGTGATAAAACCCTGGGGGTATGCGCTCTGGGAAAATATAATGCGCGTACTCGATGATATGTTTAAGGAGACAGGGGTTAAAAATGCGTATTTCCCTCTTTTTATACCACTTTCTTTCCTTGAAAAAGAAGCTGAACATGTGGAAGGCTTTGCAAAGGAATGCGCAATTGTTACCCATCACAGACTTGAAAAAGGGGTAAACGGTGGTCTAGAACCTGCGGGAAGGCTCAATGAGCCTTTAATTGTACGACCGACGTCCGAGACCATTATTGGAGATTCATTTTCCAAATGGGTGTCAAGTTATCGCGATCTTCCGCTGCTTATAAACCAGTGGGCAAATGTTGTCCGATGGGAGATGCGAACACGTGTATTTTTACGCACCACTGAATTTCTTTGGCAAGAAGGGCACACGGTTCATGCCACGGCACAAGAAGCCGTTGAACGGACCCAACTGATGCTCGATGTTTACTCAAAGCTTGCCGAAGAGTACCTGGCCATGCCGGTTATCAAGGGGAGAAAGACGGCCTCGGAAAGATTTCCCGGAGCAGAAGACACCTTGTGTATCGAAGCAATGATGCAGGACAGAAAAGGTCTGCAGGCCGGTACCTCACACTTTTTGGGTCAGAATTTTGCCAAAGCTTCTGAAATAAGGTTCCAGTCTTCCATAGAAAAAGAGGAATATGCCTGGACCACTTCATGGGGAGCATCCACTCGCCTTATCGGCGGACTTATCATGACCCATGGTGATGATGATGGTATTATTCTTCCCCCCAGGGTTGCATCTTCACATGTGGTTCTGATGCCCATAATCCAAAAGCCTGAAGACAGGATGGCCGTTAGGACCTATGTTGAAAGCATTGCAAAGGAACTGAAAGATAAATTTTACCATCACCGCCGTCTTGAAGTGGAAATTGACGATCGAGAAATCGGGGGAACCAGAGGATGGGAATGGATTAAAAAAGGGATACCGCTGCGGGTTGAAATCGGTCCAAGAGACATTGCCGATAATTCTGTATATGTTGGAAGGAGAGATAAGGGGCACAGAGACAGGACATCCATAGAAAGGGATCGTTTTGTTGGGGAAATAACACATATCCTCGATGACATACAACAGGCTCTTTTTGATCGTGCTCTTTTGTTTAGAAAAGCGCATACTGTAACCCTGGACGATAAAAAAGAATTTTACAAATTTTTCACCCCGGAAAACCTCCAACAGCCCGAGATTCACGGGGGGTTCGCATTGTCACACTGGTGCGGGAACGATCATTGCGAAGCGAAAATAAAAGAAGATCTCAGTGTGACCATTAGATGCATTCCTCTGTCAGGTCCATCGGAAAAAGGCGAATGTATTTATTGCGGCGGTCCGAGCAGCGGTCGGGTAGTATTTGCAAAGGCATATTAATCTTGACGGTTTCGTAAAAAGTCCAACTTCTGCGTTGTGCTGCATTTCGTAATCATTCAACGTACGAAAAGTACGCCTCATGATTACAAAATTTGCACGCCT
>CAYPIW010000169.1:0-10874 GCA_964410925.1 uncultured Desulfobacteraceae bacterium | reverse complement strand
TTGAGATTATGCTTAACGCCAAAAAAACACCTCTCTAATAAATTGAAAATAATACGCAGCTCCCCATTTCCATATTTGCAATTTTCGTTCTCCGCCGATTCGTGGGGGCTCATCAACAGGAATTTCAGCTATTCTCATCTTTCTCTTGGCTGCTCGCACGGACATTAGCGGCTCCCAGCTGATAATGGTTCTAAACAGTTTTTCGGGAAGTAAATAGGACTCATCCTTATGTAAATCAAGATCATAGATCAGTGACTTTTTATAGGCTCGCAGAATGACCATCGCATCGGTATAGCTGCCATTATGAAGAAGATTCACGGTTCTGGTGAAAAACCAGTTTCCGAATGCCGTTAAAATATCATCGTCGTAGCTCTTCGCATCCCCCAAATACCGGGAACCAATAACAAGATCATGGCCCTCTCGCATTTTTTCTATCAAAACCGGAATTGATTCAGGCGGTGAATTACCATCAGGGCTGAAGGATAACACTACATCTCCTTCAATCATGGGTAAAACCTCAAAATATGCGAACCGGATACCCTTTTGCTTTTGCACATACACGGTATAGCCTTTTTCGCGTATCCATTCGATAGTTCCATCAGTAGATCCACCATCGACAATAATGATCTGATCACACCAATTTCTGTCAATCTGAGGCATAATAACTTTCATTCCTTCAATTTCATTGAGGGTCAAAACCAGCAAAGTAACTTTCATGATAATTCCCTGGCTCTGATATGAGTTATTAGTTTGGTGGTAACCCACAATAGAACAATTAATGTTATAACGGAAGAAATGATAAGGATATTTTTGACTAAATCCGCCATCTCACCCTCCAGAACAAAATTACTAACTTCATAGCCAATAACGGCAAACGCTAAAGTTAGCGGGAACAAAAAGACAAGAGAAGACCACGTGTAGGTTAAAAAACGGATCGAAGTCAGCCCAAATACGAAGTTAAGCAGGCCGGATGGAAAAACAGGATTTAGTCGGGTAAATGCGACGATCTTCCATCCCTTAGTTTCTATTTCTTTTTGCAGCCATTCGACCATCCGATTATCAAACCGATATGCCAACGGCTGGCCTATGGCTTTTCTAGCAATAGCAAAAGCGCCAATCGCTCCTAAACAACTGCCGACCATAGAAATCAAGGTACCCCATACAGGACCCCATAAAAAACCGGCTCCAAGATTGAGTGGCAAAGTGGGAAACATAGTAAGAATAGATAACGCATAGAATATTATGAAGATCACGGGAGCTGATAATGAATAGTCGTTAATTAATTTGAATATAAATTCCGGATTAAGATGCCCCTGTTGCCGTAACCACCACGCGAATCCAATAAATCCAACAAACAGAACTGAAAGTACGATTCGTTTCGGACCCATATATCTACGTAAGCCATACCTGCCAGCAAATGAATTCCGGCTTCTTTTTGCAGCTATGTTCAGTAGAAAATTTATATCTGATTTGCTGCTGCCATTCGCATATTTTCTGAGACCCATAATGTATCGACCTGTTTTCTTTTCAAATGTCGCCAATTTTAATGGTTCTTAACCTTATCTGTGTTTCCTTAAATAGTGGTATACTTCCGTTCCAGTTTTTTAGCTGCCATTTCCTTTATGTGCAATGCTGCCGAGGTGTCGAATTTGTTTTCTATCATATTCAGATATCGAGGATTATGGTAATAGGCCTGAAAAGCATAATCCCGAAAAGAGAGTACCTGGCCGCCGGTTAAATAGTTGGTCGGCAGAGGAAGCGTTTCGTAAGCATATTGAGAATACCCTTCCCATGACGCAGGAAGCGGCCATTTATTCTCAAGTGCCATTTCATAGAGCTTTGATCCCGGATAGGCCATGGCGCAATAAATGTTGGCCCACTCAGCATTGATATCCAGCATAAGTTTAAGGGTTTCATTCATGGAATCAAAATCGTCTTCTGGCAGACCGAAGATGAAATTGGCGCAGATATGTATATCTAAATTATAGGTCATCTCCACGACCTTTCCAACCTGTTCCATTTTATATCCCTTGGTTATACTCTCAATGACTCGCTTGCTGCCGGATTCGAATCCGTAAGCCACCCAATTGATACCGGCTTGTTTCATCTTATATAACATCTTTTCGGTAACCGTGTTGACTCGTGCATAGGCCCACATGTTCAAATCATATTTTCTTTCGATAATCATGTCGCAAAGAGCAACGATCCGCTTTTCGTTCAGGGCAAACATCTCGTCAATAACTTTAATATTTTTTACACCGAAAGTGTTAATCAAAAAGTCAAGTTCCTCCATGACGTTATCAAGGTTTCGGTAGCGAATCATGTGTTTTCCAAACATAGCATTTATACAACAGAAAGTGCAGTTGAAGGGACAACCCAGGCTGGTATAGAGGACTGCATACGGCTGACGTTCTTTGATATGATCAAAACAGTGCCAGTTATGCGCCCGATATTTTTTCATGGGTAAAAGCTCCCAGGCCGGCATGGGCACGTCATCGAGATTCTTCATTAACGGCGGTCTTGGGTTTGAAAACACTTGATGGTCTTTTTTATACCACAACCCGTGTATCTGAAAATCATCGGCACCGGATTTCAACGCATCGATAAGAAGGGGTAGAGTATAAAACCCTTCGCCCTGACACACAAAGTCGATATTTTCCTCTGAAATGGTTTGTTCGGGTAAAGCGCTGGGGTGGAGTCCGAAAAGCAGTGTCTTGACGTCCGGAGCTTGGTCATGAATTAACGTAACAATTTCTCCGGCACCGGTCATGTTCATGGTAGATGCGGATGGATTCGAACCTGAAACCACTACAACCACCAGAACCGGATCTACCTCTATAGCTTTTTTTGCGGTTTGTTTATAATCCCAATTTTCCACCTCTGCATCATAGAGGATGACCGAGTACCCTGAATGTTTCAAGTACCCCGCCAGAATTGCCGCCCACAGGGGTGGTTCTATAGCGGTCAGTCTGAAATTACTCAGGTCACCATATAGTTGTTTTTGACTTCCCGGTTTTATCAAAACAATGTCGATTTTACTCATAAATATAATCTTTATTTAAAGTGCATTTAAAAATTTACAAAGATCAAGAATCTTCTGCTTCTCCAGAGTCGGATAATTGCCGATATAATATCCATAAAAGTGAATGTGTTCTATCTCAGGATACTTTTCAAATTCCTTTTCGGGTATAATCCCTTTTAAATAGGGCTGTCTGAGCTGGTTTCCGCCGCCGGAACTTCCTCGGCGGAATTCGATACCGGCATTTCCCATTGCTTTTTCAAGGATATCCCGAAATTTAGGATCAGGCTCCTTGAGCACAAGATTAAAAGCATAATTGCAACTGCCCTCAAGATCAAAGTCGGTCCTGTATTTCTGAGGATCAAGATTTTTTATAAATAGTTCGAAGTTTTTTCGTCGCTTCATATTATTTTGATCCAGTCGTTTGAGCTGACTCCTTCCGAGTACTGCGCCGATCTCTGTATTGCGGACATTATACGCCGGATAAGCAAAAATAAAATCAGGGGATAGATCAGGATGCTCATAAATATATTTTTGCTTGACCTCATTATTGGATGCTTCGCGCACCATGCCATGAGATCGAAGCATCCTTAGGGTTTGGTAAATCTTTTCATCATCGGTACAGACCATCCCGCCTTCAATGGTGCTCATATGATGGGCAAAGTAGAAAGAAAAATTGGATATCAGGCCGAATGCCCCCAATTTTTTCCCCTTGAATGTTGCGCCGTGTGATTCACAGACATCTTCGATCAGGGGGATATTCCTTTTTTTCAAACTCCGAAGCAAACGGTCCGTCAGACCGTTAAAACCCTGAACATGAGTTATGAATACAACCCGAGTCTTATGGTTTAGTCTGGAAACTACCTGCTCATCATCCATGCAAAGATTTTTAGGGTTGATATCTACAAATACAGGACTAAGTCCATTCTGGATAACTGAAGCGATATCCGAAACCCAAGTGAGGGTGGGGACAATAACTTCACCACTGCCATAGAGATGTTTGACTGTCGCCATGGTGATCAGATTTGCTGAAGCTCCGGAATTGACAAAAACGCTGTAACGAATACCGAGCCAATCGGACCATTCCTTTTCAAAGGCTAAAACATTGCTTGATTGCGTCAGACGTGGCTTCTTTTTAAGGAATGCGATAAGAATATCCAGGTCTCCTCTGGTAATGTTGTCTTTCATTAACGGCCAGTTAAGCTTCATGTGTCCTGACTTTCACTAAATTATAGATCATCCGTTGTAATTAATCGTTTTAAAGACAGCATCTTTAATATCTGCCTTGCCAATGTAAAAAGCTTCTTCAAGTGTATGGCCGGCGGGCGTCGGTACGTCGGGACAAGCAACCCTTTCTATAGGTGCTTTTAGAAAGCCGAACGCTTTTTCTGCAACAACAGCAGAAATTTCAGCAGTCACACCACCGGTTTTCCAACCGGTATCCGCGATAACCAGCCTGCCGGTTTTTGAAACAGACTCAAGAATCAGCGCTTCATCAAGCGGACGTAGAGTTCTGGGATCAATTAATTCTACATCTATACCCTGTTCGGCCAATTCCTGGGCAACATAGAAGGCATCGGTTACCAAGTGGGAGACTGCAACAACGGTAACATCTTTTCCTGATCTTCTGATAATGCCTTTTCCGATGGGGACGGTATACATGTGTTCAGGAACCATCCCCTTTTGCTTGAAATTAAAGCGGTGATCTATGATAAGAACCGGATTATTGTCCTTGATCGCCGAAAGCATCAAGCCTTTGGCATCAAAGCAGGTGCATGGCATAATCAACTTTAGTCCCGGCACATGGAAAAAAAGACCTTGCAGAGCTTGGGAGTGCTGGGCTGCGGAACCCCAGCCCCGGCCGATACAGGTCCATAATACTAAGGGAACATTAACGGTTCCGCCAAACATGTAATACCATTTTGCTGCATGATTAACCAGTTGGTCCATGGCCAGCAGAAGAAAATCCGGGCGGTTATGGAAATAGACCGGCCGCATATTGCCCAGGGCTGCACCCACAGCGATACCTGTAAGCGCGGTTTCGGCAAGAGGAGTGTCAAAAACCCGTTTGGGTCCAAACTCTTTTTGGAGGCCGCAGGTGGTGCCGAACATTCCGCTCGGATCATCAACACCCTGACCCATGACAAAAACCCTGTCGTCTAAAGCAAGTGCCTGTTTGACCCCTTCTCGTATGGCTTCAGAATACGTGATGCGACATCCCGTGCTATTGCTTTCTGTGTAAAAATCAGGCTCGTTACAATCTGCTTTAATCTTTGACCAGGGCATCTTATTTACTCGCAAAAAAGGTTCTTGTAGAGATCTTCATGTGTCGGTAAAGGACTTTTTTTGGCAAATGTAAAGGCATTGTCAATTTCAGTCTCAATCTGTTTTTCCATTGCAGCAAGATTGTTCGGAGTCAATATGTTTTCCTGCAAAAGAGTTTTCTGAAAACCATTTACAGGGCACTTTTCTTCCCAGGCCTCCACTTCTTTTTGATCACGGTATCCTTTTGGATCTTGGGTTTTGCAACCTGCATGCCCCAGAATTCGGTATGTCTCACACTCAACAAATGACGGTCCAAGTCCCTGCCTGGCACGTTTCACAGCCTGGAAGGCGGCTTCGTATACTGTGGTAACATTGTTACCGTCGATTTTCAGAGCTGACAAAAGATCTTTCGAAGCATGATGAAAAATATTTTCATCGGCTTGACGTGCTGAAATGTGGGAACAAACCGACCACTGATTATTCTCAAGCACATAAATTACCGGCAATTTTTTCAGCATCGCAAAATTGAAGCTTTCGTAAAGAATACCTTCATCAGCGGCACCGTCTCCGAAAAAAACAACGCTGACCTGCCTGGTTCCTTTCATCTTAATTGCCAGCGCAAGACCAGTGCCAATGGGAATGCCACCCCCCACAATGGATGAACTGCCCATGTGCCCAACAGAAGTATCTACCAGATGCATGGATCCGCCGTACCCTTTTGAACAACCGTCTTTCTTACAGTGCAATTCAGCGATCATAGCCTTCAAATCTCCTCCTTTAGCAAGATAGTGGCCATGACTACGATGATTACTAGAGATATAATCATCCTTTTCCAATACGCTGCAAATGCCCACTGCAACGGCCTCCTGCCCAATATACAAATGAACAGGCGTTTTCATTTCATCCTGAAGATAAAGCGACTCGATACGTTCCTGGACTCTCCGAATTCTAAGCATGGCATAGAATATTTCTTTTTTCTTTTTTTCCGGTATTCCATGCATAAAAAACATCCTTTACTATGAAACTGTGGTATTCAATTCTCGGCTGGTGCATAAATTTCTTCCGACCCGGTCCTGTTCAGCCTCTCTGTAGTTTTCGGCAGGGGGATCGTAAAAGTTTATATGGCTACCTTTAAATTCAAAACGAAAAGGAACATGAAGTAATTCTTTTAACGCCTCCCGTACACTGCGTCGTTTAGATGGAGGAACAAAAAGAAGAAGAAATCCGCCACCTCCCGCACCTGTAATTTTCCCACCAATAGCACCGGATTTTCGGGCTCTTTGGTATAAAGCATCCACAACATTGTTGGAAACTTTGGGGCTAAGACTGCGTTTAGCTATCCAGGCTTCATGCAGCAACTGGCCGAAGTCACAGATATTATTATTTTGTAAAATAAAGATGCCTTTTTCGACCATCTCGTGCATTTTATTAAGAAGCTTTTTTTTGCTTTGTATGTCATTTACATAACTATCAGCAACATTTGAAGCCGTTCGCTTTATTCCTGTGTAAAAGAGCATCAGGTGAGAATTGAGTTCCTGTACTCGGTCTCTGGAAAGAATCATAGGGTGAACTTCAAATTCACCACTTTTATGAAAGACAATATGATTTAGGCCACCATAGGCGGCGGCGATCTGGTCTTGAGAACCAACGGTTTCTTTGATCATATTTTGTTCAATATGAATGCTTTCTAAGGCGAGTTGTTCTTTCCCCACCATTACGCCTTTTTTTGCATACAGCGCATTCAATAATCCTACGGTGAACGATGAACTCGAACCCATTCCGCTTCTGGCCGGCAGGTCACCGTCATGGTGAATTTCTACCCCACGCTCCATGTTAAGAAAACGCATTGTTTCCCTGACTGCGGGGTGTTGAATTTCGTCATAATTTTGACACAACTCTATTTTTGAATATACGACTCGGATCCGATGCTCGAAAAAAGGAGGAAGATAGCGGAGCGTTATATAACAGTATTTATCTATTGTAGCTGACAAGACGCTGCCGCTGTTCTTTAAATACCAGGGTGGATAGTCCGTGCCCCCACCCAAAAATGATATTCTGAAAGGCGTTCTACTGATAATCATTGGTATAGTCCTTCGCCGAATAAATAACCCATATTTTTAAATCTCAAATAGAAAGAAAAAAATCTTCTGCCAAAGCAAATGTTTCCGGCGTGCCAATGTCTATAAACTTTCCATCAAAGCGAAATCCGTAAAGTTCCTTATTTACTAATTTGGGAAAAAATTCCCGTTCAAGGGAAAAGGGGGTTCCGGCCGGCATCGTCTCTATCAGCGCCTTTTTCAGTATATAAACACCAGCGTTAATCCAGGCCGGTCCACTGTTTACCCCCTTTTCTTCGAACGCTAAAAGAAGATCATCTTCGGCAACAATCACTTTACCATAGCTGCCGGTTTCAGGGACGTTAGTTAGCAGCAAAGACGCCTGACAGTTTTTTTTAAAGAACCAGTCCAGATAGACTGTTAAGTCAATATTTACAAAAGAATCACCATTCATAATCAATACGGGATCTGAATTGAGATGCGGCAGCGCAAGGCGAAGCGCTCCTCCCGTTCCAAAGGGGAAATGTTCTTTGGAATAAGTAAGTTTTAGCGATTTGTATGTATCTCCCATCTCCTCATAAACGTCATCAGCCATATATCCGGTACATAGGACCACATCCCTCATGCCAGTACTCACCAGTTGATCCAGCAAAAAGGCCAGAAAGGGTCTGTCAAGAATATTGGCTAAAACCTTTGGCCTGCCCGGGACAATGGATCGCAGCCGAGTGCCGAGTCCTCCCGCCAGTATGACCGTCGTTGTATAAGATGAAATCCCCATAGTTCTAAATGTTTGCAAACTTGTTCGGTTTGAGAATCTGATATCCCTTTAGAAGTTCGACAATTCCCATACCCAAGGTATACTTCGGTTGCCAACCCAAGGACTCAAGTTTTTCATTGCTTACGACATAATCGCGCTTGTCCGGATCTTCACCTACGGGAGCGCAATGAATGTAAAAGTCGGGAACATATTCTTTGATCTTCTCGCAAAGCTGTCGCTTAGTGAGATTCGCTGAGCTTAATCCCACGTTGAACGGTTCACCCTTCATTTTGTTAAAATTGTCTATTGCAAAAATAAAAGCTTTGGCAACATCTCTGATATGAATATAATTTCTGCGGAAGTGTTCTTCGAAGAGAATGATAAATCGATCCTTATATGCTCTGTATGTAAAATCGTTTACAAGAAGATCCATCCTCATTCTCGGGCTCATACCAAAAACGGTTGCCAAGCGGTAAGTGACGGCATTCCCTTTATCAAGCAAAGCCTTTTCCACCGCTACCTTCGTCTTTCCGTATTCTGAAAGAGGCCGCAATGGCGACTCTTCCGTACAAAAACCATCCTTTTCACCAATTCCATATCCGCTGTTGGTGGTGGGAAAGATAACCATTTGTGATGACGACATCTTTTTTATTATATTTATTTGTGCATCATAGTTAACCAGACGGGTTAACGTTGGATTGGTTTTGCAGGCCGGGGCACCCACAATGGCGGCAAGGGGGATAATAAGGTCAAATCTGCCGATGAGCTCTGTCATCAGGTCGTAATCACAGATATCGCCCTTGATGAAGTTAAATTTAGAACTGAAACAACAATCAAGGAGGGGGTTCTGCCCGTATATTAGGGAGTCGAGCACTGTTACAGCATGGCCGCGTGAAAGCAATGCGGAAACGAGAACTGCTCCGAGATAACCGGCTCCGCCAGTCACCAAGATTCTTAGATCTGCCATTTCATTTTCCCCTTTGTTTATAAGCTGATATTAGTTGGTTGAGTTGATAATATTGCATAATAGGCACCAAACTTTATTGCGTTTTCGCTTCCCATATTAATATGTTGGGGCATGCTTTCAGTTTCTGCTCTAATTCTCTGTACTCATCTCGGCTCAGGACCAGGAAATCAATTTTCCGTTTGATATATCGTTCAGTCTTTCTGCTCAAATCGTTAAGGTGTTCCGGATTGATTTTTGATTTGAATATTTATTTGACACATAAGGCATCTTTTTTATACTATTATTTTTAACATAAAATTTCCTGCTAAATCAAACAAATTAAACATTCACACAAAATAAATGAGAAAACGATTAAAATATTATGATAAGTCTATAATGGTTTTCCTCAGCATAATAGGGTGTTTTATCTATCTTCTTTCAGTTACGTGGCTTCGATGGGGAAATCCACTTGTCGATACTTTTCGAGATTTCTGGGTCCCTTTGCAGATCCTTAAAGGAAAGATACTTTATAAAGAAGTATTTTATGAATATGGGTTTTTCCCCCCTTATTTTTTTGCTTTTCTATATGCAATATTTGGTGTTCATATAATGACGCTGGTCAGTTGTGGGATCGGGATTGCTCTTATATTTATTTTTATACTTTATAAACTTGCTCGTTTTTTTTTAGATGAGTTCATTTCATGTATAGTGATTATAACTTTTCTTTTTGTTTTTGCATTTGGATATAATATTTCATCCGATATATTTAATTTTATCCTTCCATATAGTTTCGCGTCCATTTTTTGTTTAATATTTATTTCTTCTGCGCTTTATTATTTTATTAAATTTATCTTTTGCGAAAAAGAAAAATATCTTCTGCTGTGGAGTGTCTTTTTATCATTTGCCTTTCTCTCCCGCATAGAATTAACGCTCCTTATTTGGGTGGTCTTTGTCAGCGTTTTTGGACTTTCTATACTGAAAAATAAATATAAGCAAAAGCTGAGGTGGATTATATGCTTGTTTACTCCAATGATTGTCTGTTTTTTGGGCTATTTTTCGTTTTTGTATAACATGCAAGCCTTCGCTGGATTCAAAGAATGTATAGTCGATCAAATCTTTTTTCATAAAAATTCGTCTTTTACTCAAGGAGTGATGGGATTAGGTAATCTTCTAACCAATATTTTATTTATAACCCATTCCTTTGTAATAGAGGTGGGCCTTGTTTTATTAATAGGTATTGTGAGCACCCAAATTTCATCTTTCTTTCAACACAAAGAAAAATCACGATTTATGTTGATAGTTAGCATTCTTTTTCTATTCTCCCTTTTTATTTTTTCAATAAAATATATAAAAGCAAATATACAATTCCGCTGTATTCCATTGATTTTGATAATAGGAATAACTTTCTTTTTGATTAATATCTTTCGTTCTTGCGAGATTAAAAAAAATATTTCTTTGTTAACAATATTTCTAATTTCTCTTTTGATGATTATTAGAATTTTCTTTGCGGTTGCTCCAAATGCCTACGGCTTCTTTTTAACAACTTTAGCATTGGTTTGCTATTATTTTTTTTTCTTCGAAATAATTCCGAAGCTATTTATCTTCTTATTCCCAAGCTATAGATTTTCATTTTCAAAACCACTTTTTTCTTTATTATTGGCATGGTTGTTTATATCTTTAGCACTTTCTAATTGGCATATTACCCGTTATTATTACAAGCTGAAAACTTTTCAACTAAAAACTGATAGAGGAAATATTTTTTTTCGAAATGATCAAAAAACACTGAGATACTCGGAAATTATAGGTTATCTAAGAGAAAATACTTCTAAT
>CAYPIW010000168.1:0-5745 GCA_964410925.1 uncultured Desulfobacteraceae bacterium | reverse complement strand
CCTGACACCTGACACCTGAAACCTTAGGATATGGAACAAAAATTGGATTAAAATTTCATCTGTATACATGGCGATTTTCACCACCCCACTTTATTACTAATAAGTTATATGATTAAACTCTCCTAAAATTTTCCCCATAGGTTTTCATTCCCAATGGCGTAGATATGCACCCGCATCCGAGGATCTTAAATGGAAATATGTAAAGCAAAAATCATGCAAAGGTTAAGAATCAATTTTGAAAATTATCTACTATGTATCACTATTTCAACAGGTTATATTGTGTCAGCAATTTACACTCCAAACATATTTGACAATATTTGACAGTAAATTTGCTTTTTTTTGCTAATTTCAAACCATCTTGGGAAATATCAGGGAAAACAAAAACAGAAAATATAGAAGCAACCATATTGGTAAAGCGCCACGTTTGGTGAAGGTGAGATTAAATTACAACAAGTTCTGGATCATCTCTGAATTACAGATTTCTGCAATTAAAACGTAACAAAATAATAATTGAATATTTGTGTTTTTCCTGATAGGTTCCTTTATCAGACTTTAATTATGGATGAATGAGCTTTTCATTAAAAAAGGCGTAATTTGAAAAAAGATACTTTTTGAAGAGGAAAACTGTCATGCATCTTAAAAAGCCAGATCTTGAGAAGGTTTCCAGAGAATTGTTAAGCACTTGCTGGGGAACTTTTTCGTGGAAGTGGGACCATCGCTTAGAAGCTTTCCTGGCCGAATTTTCTGCGAATAATGCAGATGAATTTCGCGCGATATTGGAACGCGATTTCAGCAAGGTATGGGACAGGTTAAACATCCGTGAAGCACCTGATATTGTACAGATGTGCAACAATAATTTTGGCGGCCTTCGGTCCGGCCAGCTGCTTTTTACCACAGATCCGAGTCAAGATGTCTTTGTTTGTGGTGCCTGGTGGCCGTGGGGCGATGGAGAAACTATCTCTCTTCGCATCACATCGCCTGCTAAAGTATTATAAAACGGACATCCGTTCCTTTAGACCCTGTCTGGTCCTTTAGACCCTGTCTGGCTTTCCGGAACTCTTCAAATATTTTCTCGGCCAACATCCTTTGGGTCTGAAAAATTTCCTTTTATACTCGGTTGGCCGGGTTGCTCTTGGGATCATCGTACCAAGTGAAATAGGTCTCGGTGCCCTTGCGGCCCGAATCCACCAGCGCCTTTTTCCTGGCGTCGGTTATCTTGAATTCCGTGGTCTTGACCCCAAGGGTATCGATGTAGATGGTGCGCTGCCAATCGTCGCCGTGCAGGTGATAGTTGGCCTGGGCATCCATCAGGGTTTTGAGCAGGTTGCGGGTATAGTCGAAAAAGTCGTCAATGGCTTCGACCACCGGTTCGGCCTGGTCGCGAAACATCGCGATTTCCCTCTCTGAATCCAGTCGAAATCCCAACGTTTCCTTGTTGTAGATGTACGAACTGATGTCGAGCTTTTTTCTTTTTAGCCCAGTATTGTGTTTTTTGTAGTATTCGGTTACCACCCCGTGGCTTCTGAGGTTTTCGGTGTCCAGGTAGCGCTGTCGGTCAAAGATCTTGACCGGGTAGTTGTCCAGCACGCCGCCATCCACGTAGACGTCGCCCCGGGGACTTCGCCGGGACGCGAAAAAAAGGGGGATCGACATGGAGATGCGCACCGCGTCGGCCACGCACATGCGCGGGGTGTGCTCGTGGGAAAAAACTTCGGCGAAATGCGTGGAGATATTGGTTCCCATGAAATACATGTCCCGAAATCCTTTGCGAGTTTTCTGCTGCTGAACCTGGTCAAATGTCACGTTGGGGTTGCCGGTCTTTTGAGCGATCAGTTCGCTGATCCATTGCCGGAAAAAATCGCCCTTGTACCAGCCGAATTCCGACAGCAGGCGATCGACATCCCGGAACAATCCGAAGTCTTCATCCATAAATTTTTCAAAATTCATCTTGTTGAGAATCTGCTGGGTTTCGGCCGGAGTGTAATTTAGTCCCACCAGCACGGCATTGATCGCCCCGGCCGATGTGCCGCCTACCCGGATGATGTCGGGCAATATCCCCTTTTCTTCCAGGACCTGCAGTGCTCCCACATAGGCAATGCCCTTAACTCCGCCGCCTTCGAATACCAGATTGCGAAAATGATACGCCATGGTTCACCTCCTTTTTTAACCGAAAATTTCTAAATTTAAAGAAAAAAATCCCCCCAATACTTTCAGTTTTCAGGCAGCTACGTTTAAAAGAAACTTTTGCGTCGGTCGTCGCCCTTTAATGGGCACCCCCAGAGCACTCATCCTCTGGTTTGCTTCAACGATAGATGTGCTTCCGGTGTCCAACCTTTACCACCCAGACCGTAAGTTCATCATCTTGAATTGAATACACAATACGATACCGCCCCTGGCGCAAACGGTATCTTTCCTGTCCGGTTAATTTTTCACAACCAGGGGGCCTTGGATCTTCTGCCAGCGTTTCTATACGATTTAGGATTCCTCTCAGATCCTTTTTGGGGATGGCATCAAAATCTTTCCGCACCGACTTTTTGAAAAAAAGCTTATATGCGGCCATCTTTTTTCAGCCTTTTGACCATTTCATCATAACTGATCAGGGGTTCACCAGCCCTTTCATCAAAGGCCAAAAGATCCTCAGCATCTTCGGCAAGAGCCTCTTTGACGGCCTCGTTGACAAGCTCGGATACGGATCGAGACGTTTCAACGGCTTTAAGACGTAAGGCCTTATGCAGGTCGGGATCAAAGTAAATGGTGGCCCGTTTAGCCTGTGTTGCCATAATGTCACCTCCTATTGTATGTAAGACATTATAGCGTCATAACGTTTGGGTGTCAATATTGTAGTAAGCGAACTTTGGAGCTGAGACCCGGGAAATGCATCAGCATTTTCCCGTCGATTCTTCAGCGACATGTTATACTCAATTCTTATATCCGTGCAACCTTTCTTGCGTGCTCAATTATGCCGTCACATAGCTTTTCCAACAAATTTTGCATTGGCGTCGGGGGTCGGACCATGCTAACGAACTATAATAACAGTAAAAGAAGCATAAAATAGCCCCCAGAATCGTCTTAAACAACTTTTTTTGATCCCTAAAAAAACGTTTTAAGTTTTAAATAGTGTTTCAAAAAAATCCTTAAACCTATTATTTTTTACCCCAAATAGCATGTTTAAAACCAAAAAACGGTCTTTTTTTGAACTCTTTTATCAAATTTTCAAACAGTTAGCGTGGTCCGAACCGAAATCGGAGACAATCAGCATTTT
Source organism: uncultured Desulfobacteraceae bacterium (assembly GCA_964410925.1). Classification (GTDB taxonomy): domain Bacteria; phylum Desulfobacterota; class Desulfobacteria; order Desulfobacterales; family UBA11574; genus S5133MH16. The sequence continues at coordinate 2,483 of CAYPIW010000168.1, read as the reverse complement.
TATCCACAGTCACCTGACATACAAACCGAACAAGTATCCTCAAGCTCAAGTTCAGAATCAAATTGGAATCCAGATCTCGTGTAATCAATTTTAATTGGTACGGTTTTTTCCAAAAGATCTTCGTCAACTATAAATTGGAAAACGTCAATGTCAAAAACGGTATCTGTATCTTTAATCTCATCCAAATCCAAAGCAAAAGATGAAGGAGCACATCCACCTTCATGCAAAAAGATTCGTATTGGTTTTAGTTCGTTATCTTGGAAATATTCAGCAATCTTTTTGATGGCTGATTTTGTAACTTTGAGCATAGTATCACCTCTCAGAAATATCTGTATAACCGAATAATTTTAAAACCTATCCAAACATATTTACGGTTATTGGATATGTCAATTTTTGAGGTAGTCTTGATAGTGGATTTGGAATGGAGAGATGGATGTGGCTACTGGTTGGGATCTGACATTGTCAGATCAAGTGTCAAGTCAAGACCGTTCTGTCACAACCTAACCCTACCCATTTTCTGAAGAAGCAGCAATGGCTAAAACTGGACACGGAGACTTTTGTAAAACTTGCTTAGTAATACTGCCACGGAGCACATCTAAGAATCCATGGTGTCCATGGGTTGGCAGGACTATAAGATCAGCAGTTAGCTCATTTGCTGTGGCAATAATTTCATCAACCACTTGGCCATTTCGTTGGATATGGTTCCATCTAAACTTATTGTCATCAGGCAAATTAAACACCGGCATTTTGTCAGAATCTCCCACATGGATGAGCGAGAGGTTAATCAAATCGTCTCCGATTGCTTTTGCTAAAGCCGCCACGTCCTTTATTGCTGATTCTGGATTGGGTTCTCTATCCACGGGAATCAGAATATTTTTAAGAGAGACACTGCCATCCTGTTGGGACACAAAGCCTTTCACCCCTTCTGGCACAAATAAAGTATCTTTTGCCAGTAGCCAAACCATTTTCTCAACGTCATGTCCCTGTATACACCAGTCAAGACACTCGTGAGAGTGCGTGGCAAGAACTATCAGATCGACTGGATGACTTTCAGCGTAAGTGAAGATCTCGGCCATTGGGCTTAAACCGGGTATGTCCACTTTTTCGATTTCAATTCCTAATTCACTGTAAACTTCTGATTGTGACAGTCCTTCCCTAATGATGCCCCAACGAACGAGTGTGGAACGAACAGAAGGAAATAAATGCCAGTTATCTGTTTTATCCTCTCTATCGCTACTGTGGAAAATCGTAAATTTTGTCCCAAGCAAAAGTGTTAGCCTTAAGGCATGTGCAAAAGCAAGATCACTGGCCTCTGAGAAATCAGTTGGATGCAATACAGAATAGTCATAGTTTTTCATTACATAGATCCTTTTGTACTATCTTGACCAAAAAAATATTTCGCTAACCGAAAATTGACCCTTTTTTCCCTAATCCGCCCCTGTTACCCATCTTTTTGCTTCTTCAAGATTAATAAAAATATCAACCTTTGCTGGAAGATCCGCTGTAGCAACTTGATACTTTCTTGATAGACCATATTCCGAATCACGTGATACAACAACGGCTGCTTTGTACTTAGCACGGTTTTTTTCTTTTGTTTCAAAGTATCTGGCCATTTTTATAATATCTATACTGTCAAATTTACATGCATCAGCATCTCTTAAATCCCATATTGAATTCATATTTTCTTGAAAATCCGGATGCGAAAGTATAGCTTCATACGAAGATTTTATTTCTTCAAAGGTCATTTTACCGGTTACTGTATGTATCATTACTGAAGCCTTTTTATCAACAACTGTATCGACTTTCATGGCTGGTATCTCCGGTATATCACTTACAGCCTTGGTTTTTCCGTCTGTCTTTGTATAAAAGTTCCATTCAGTTATCATTAAACCTTCTCAACATACTCCAGAATAGCCTTAAATAACGAAGCACTGTAGCTTATTTGCTCATATGCTTCATCTCTGGTTAACAACCTTTTCTCATCTTCAATCTGATATCCTTTCTTGAGTGAAAGGTTGGCAATTCTGGCGATCTCATCATGCCATGGATATGAGTTGTCAGAAAAATTGATTACAAAGAAAATTGAAAGAAGGGTAATGATGGGATACTTTATTGCTTTCATTTACTTTTCTATTTGTTTCTCTTTGTTCCCGAATAGCTGAATGCCTTGGAAATCATTTTAATATAAGGCCCCTTATCTATACCAATGTCTTTCCCACAAGAGCATTTTATTTTTCCATCTTTATTTACCTGAGAATATATTTTAATGATTCGGTCTTTATGACACCGTAAAACCTCACCGGAGCCAACCTTTTCATATTTCCAGAGTTTCTTTTTACATGCCGAACATTTTATCACTAACAAAATGCCCTCAAATTATTTGTTGAGTTCAGAACATTTGCCGCCTGCAAGGCACCGTGTTCCGTGAAAACAAAGGGGAGTTTTCGCCGACCACCCCAGCCGGAACTTGATGTCGCAATTTG
>CAYPIW010000167.1:0-19479 GCA_964410925.1 uncultured Desulfobacteraceae bacterium | reverse complement strand
TTATCTCCCTGCACAAAGAGGATCTAAAACAGAGTTTCGGGGAGGTGTATATACCCGAAGCTCTGGCCCGTAAATATAGACAGGCTCCAAAGGAAGCCGTATGGCAGTATGTGTTTCCAGCCAAAAAGCGTTCCAAAGATCCCCGGAGCGGAAAGATCATGCGCCACCATGTGCTGGAATCAGGACTTCAAAAGGCGGTTAAACGTGCGTTAGGCAAAGCTAAAATATATAAACAGGCGGGATGCCATACGTTTCGACATCATGCCGACTCCCGGATTATGCCAACTCCCTTTTGATAGTTTTTCCCATCTTAGTGTTATTTCAGCATCTTTTTTTTAATATCCCTTGTCTATTCGGCATAATTAAGCTGTCCTCTTATTCATGACAAACCACCTAACCATGAAAGGAGGACGCTAATGGCAAATCGATTTGCAAAAGATTACATCGTTTCTGAGCGGTGCAGGGAAAGTGTATTGGGCACACACGTCAATACATTCATGTCAGTTGTTGCCGATTTGGGGTATTCCCCTTGGACAATGCGAACACAGCAGCAGCTTTTGAAAAACCTTATTAAATGGGTGCGAGAAAATGATATTGTTATTTCTAATATCGATGAAAGTATCACAGATCACTTTCTATTAGAATCAGGTCGCAAGGGATCGGTTCGTAGGGGTGACGACAAAACCTTACGTCGTTTTCTTGATCATCTTCGGCGAGAAGGGGCCATACCGCATCCGAAGCCGAGATTTAATGATTCCCATTAACACACCTAAAGAGCCACTACGATGGTTACCTGCTAAAGGAGCGTGGACTCTCAACGGTAACTGGGTTCCGATATTGGGCTTATATTCAAAAATTTCTTTGTGAGCGATACGGCAATAGACCCATCCGGCTATGTGATCTTTGTCCGCAAGATATAGTTAGGTTCCTTCTTAGTCATGCGCATGAACGTACTCCAAAGGCATCGCAACTGATGGTTTCAGCCATGCGTTCATTTTTGCGATTTCTGTTTCGATATGGAAAAACAAAATCCGATCTTTCGATGGCTGTTCCCACAGTTCCATCTTGGCGCTTCACCGAGATTCCGAAGGTCATCAAACCCGAAGAGGTTGAATTCCTTCCGGAAAATTGCGATCGAACTACATCAGTTGGTCGCCGCAATTATTCGATCCTTCTTCTCATCGCACATCTTGGTCTTCGAGCTGGAGAAATAGTCACCTTAGAATTGGGTGATATCAACTGGAGAGTATCTGAGCTTACAATACGGGGGAAAGGTCGGTTTTGCGACCGTCTTCCGTTGCCTCAAAGAGTGGGGGAAGCTTTAGCTGTTTATCTGAAAAACGACCGTCCCAAGTGTTCAACACGAAGGGTCTTCGTGCGAACGAGAGCCCCTTATCGGGGCCTCAAGGATTCAACGACAGTAAGCACAATTGTACGGCGAACTGTAGAAAAAAGTGGTCTTAATACTCCAAGCAAAGGTGCGCATTTGTTCCGTTATTCCCTTGCCACCGGGATGCTACACAAGGGAGCTTCGATGGCTGAGATCGGAGAACTCTTGCGGCATCGGTCCCCAAACAGCACAGAGATCTATGCAAAAGTGGATATAGAGGGACTGCGTTCTATTGTCCGGATTTGGCCGATGAAGGGAGGTGCAATGTGAGTGCTTTACGAAAAGCAATGCAGCAATACCTTTCACTCCGCCGCCCGCAGCCTGGGCTTCGAACTAATCAACGTGGGCAGTATACTTGAAAGCTTTATTGTCTTGAAAGGGTTTTCCGTTCTTCAAAGCACCATATAATGGCCATCTGACAGGCGCAATCCAGAACCAGGGGGTCGGCGGCGATCCATCTGCTTCTTGACGGATCGGTCATCCATTTTGCGGGGGACAGCGCTGAAGAAATTCGTGCGGCCACGGATCGTGGGGAATATCCGATGCGCTGTCCGAATGTAGCTGTATTAATCCACGTTGAGCATTCTCCTTTCTACCTCCAGTTATAGGATTGATACCTGATAATCCTATATACCAGAGGTCCACTCAAGGGGGTCAATTTTGGGGTGTCGTTTCTTCGCTCAGGGGGTCAATTTCAGATTAGCAAAACTACAGGCTGCGTTGGGTGATGGTATCGATATACTCCTGCAGTACAATCTGCTGAATGGGATGGGGCATTTTGATATCCGACAACCAGAGCATTTGGGCTTGGCTCCATGTCTTTTTGCCCGTATATTTGAATCCGCTTCGAAGCAAAAAGGCCAGCAGCCGCTGCCTGGGTTTTTTTTCGTCTATTTTGGCATCCTCTCTTACACGGGTCAGGTCTCCAATGGCCTCATTTTCAGCAAAGGGCACGTAGACCGGAGTCAGTTCACCAGCGCGATCCAAACGGGCGAGCATACAAGCATCCCGGCGGTCATTTTTTATCCGGTCGCCACCTTTTTCAGGTTTTCCGGTCAAGATTACGCGTCTCAATTAGCACCTATCATAAGACTGATATCATTGAAGATTTTTTCCGCAAATCAAAACCTTATATGATTAAATCATGGCTTTGTTTTAAAAATCGCACACGCTTGCCTGCATATTGTGGGAGGGATATATCTGGGTCACGCTGCATTAATCTTTCATACTTTTTCAGTGCAAGACGCTCCAAGGAATTATCATCATTAACAATAAAGATTCGAAGACCTGCACCCATGATGCTCCGGATTTGAATTCAATCTCAAAATTTCAATTGAAAATATATCAAATTAAACCTATTGTTAACAGAGAATTGAGGAAGATGTCAAATTTATATGAACTTAAACAAAAGGAGGCGACATTTTGAAAGTGACAAAATCTGTACACTATTTTATCAATTATCAAAATGATTATATTGCCCCGCCCACGGATTTCACTTTACTGGCAATGCGGTTGGAACCGCTTTCCCTGTAATCGACTTTGGCGGACATATATATCCTGCCGCAATCTTTTTTCAGTTCTTTAAAACATCGGGTGACCACGTTCATAAGCTCGTCCCACTCCCCTTCTATGGTCGTACCCATGGGACCGAGCTTATATTGCAGGCCGCTGTCTCTGATAATCGCTACAACCCTGGCCACGTAGGGACTCACACTTTCGCCCTTGCCAATCGGAAATATGGAAAAATCAATGAGTGTACTCATAAGATCCTCTCCTTTAGGAATATTGACTGTTTTCGGAAATAAATATGTGCCGGTTCAATAAATTGACGGCTTCATAAAAAGTCGTTACTCCGGTGAAAACCGGAGTCCAGATGGTCTGCAACTACTTTAAAAGACTGGATTCCGGCTTTCGCCGGAATGACGGCTTCCGGCTCGTAGAGCCTACGACTCGGAGAGAAAACGGTATTTTGTGACTTTTTACGAAACCGTCATTTCTTCGGTATCATAAAAAAATATATCACAAAACAAAAAAAGTCCCGTCAAACCTGGCAACGGGCATGGACTTGCTCATTTTTATGTAGCAATAAACAAGGGTGCTTTTTCTGATGCCATATCATGCGAACGCTCCCACAGAAACTTATTGTATTCATTTAATTTCATTGATAATAACTCAATAGGATTATCTTTAAAATTTGACGGTTTCGTAAAAAGTTGTCACTCCGGTAAAAACCTGAGTCCAGATGGTCTGCAACTGATTGAAAAGACTGGATTCCGGCTTTCGCCGGAATGACGGCTTCCGACTCGTAGAGCCTACAGCTCGGAGAGAGGGTAGCGTCTACGGCTCGGAGAGAAAACGGTATTTTATAACTTTTTGCGAGACCGTCAAATTTTATATATTACAGTAAAGAATCCTGGCCCACAGGACCATGTTTCTAAAATTGAATAAAGAGTATAAAAAAGGCCCATGCTATGAGCATTAAGACGAAATCCCTCATTTTTTTGATTATTTTAGCAATTGTTGATATGGTAATCCCGATTCCAATTCTCGGAGTGATCCTCATATACGTGGTGATCGAAAGACCGCCCTGGTTCAGGAATGTTGTACGAGAAATCTACAACCCTGAATGATCCTGAACAAAATGGAATTTCAATAAGTCAATGAACTTTCAACAACGCAAATCCCCTCTGGGTATAACCAAAGCCTGCTCCTCTGGACCAGGATTTTTACGATTTGGTAACTGAATCGGACAAAAGAGGGCATTTTGCAAAGGTTTCTGCAATCTCCTACAGGGCTCCAGGGGGTGATGTGATGAATCGCCGATATATGCGCGGGTTTATCGTCCTGATGATTATTGCTGCCGCAGCCGTGATTATATGGTATTTCGCCCGGCCCGAGCCTGTTCAGATTGTGGTCAAGCCCGTGGACCGAGGCATGGTGGAACGGACCGTAGCAAATACACGTGCGGGAACCGTGAAAGCTTGCCGTCGGGCCAAGCTTTCTCCGAGTATCGGGGGTCAAATTTCAAAGCTCCCCATCCGTGAAGGAGACACGGTAAAGAGCGGAGACCTTCTCATTGAAATCTGGAACCAGGATTTGGCTGCAGAAGTTGAACTGGCAATCAGCGAAGCCGAGGCTGCAACAGCACGGGCAAAAGCAGCATGCCTGAATGCCGATGTGGCGGAGCGGGAAGCCAACCGTTTTGTAAACCTTCACAAAACAGGATCAATTTCCGAAGAAAGGGCAGACAGGGCCGCCACCGAGGCCAAAGCCCTGAGAGCGGATTGCAAAGCAGCAAAAGCATCCGCCCTTATGAGCAAGGCCCGAGTGGGCGTGACCAGAGCAACTCTGGAACGCACCCGGCTGATCGCCCCTTTTAATGGGGTGGTGGCGGAAATTAACGGCGAGCTGAGCGAATACGTAACCCCCTCTCCTCTGGGCATCGCCACCCCGCCGGTAGTGGATCTTATTGACAATACGTGCTTTTATGTCACCGCGCCCATCGATGAAGTGGATGTCCCCCATATTGAACCCAGCATGACCGCCCGGGTGACCCTGGACGCCTTCGGCGATCGCCGATTTGCAGGCAAAGTGCGCCGGATTGCTCCCTATGTGCTGGATCGTGAAAAGCAGGCCCGTACCGTGGATGTGGAGGTGGAATTCACCATACCCACCGACATCCGGGAAATGCTGGCAGGGTATAGCGCAGATGTCGAGATCATTCTGGATGTTCGGGAGAACACCCTGCGCATCCCCACCGAGGCTGTACTGGAGGGAAATCGAGTCTTTGTGTATCTGCCGGACAACAAAGTGATCCGGGAACGTACGTTCAAAAGCGGAATCTCCAATTGGTATTATACCGAGGTCATCTCCGGCCTGAAGCCGGACCAACGGGTGGTGGTCAATGTGGATCGTGCTGGAATAAAAGACGGCGCCAAAGCGGTGTTGTCTCAAGAGGCGTCATGATTCAATTAGCCGGTATCGAGAAAATATTCAAGGTGGGCGACGAAACGGTTCACGCACTCAGCAATGTGAATTTTACCGTTCATCAAGGGGAATATGTCGCCATCATGGGCCCTTCGGGATCAGGAAAATCCACCCTGCTTAATATTGTGGGTCTGTTGGACAGACCGGACAAGGGAATCTACAGCCTGGAAGACCTGAACACAACCGGGTTGAGCGATGACCAGCAGGCATCGGTACGCTGTCACAAGATTGGTTTCGTGTTTCAGTTTTTTCATCTGGTGCCCCGCCTTACCTCTGCTGAAAACGTAGAACTGCCCATGATCCTTGCCGGCATAGATCCTGGTGAACGGAAAACCCGCGTCCAGGCGGCTCTCTCTTCCCTGGGTCTGAGGGAACGCGCAAAACATCGCCCGGACCAGTTATCCGGCGGACAGCGCCAGCGGGTTGCCATCGCTCGCGCCACCATCATGCGGCCCGACATCATTCTTGCGGATGAGCCCACCGGCAATCTGGACCGAACCTCGGGGATAGAAGTCATCCAAATACTCGAAGATCTCAACAATAAGGGCATGACTCTGATTATGGTAACCCATGATCCCGAACTGGGTAAGCGGGCGTCTCGAAGAGTTCATCTGGTGGACGGAAAGATCTCATCGGATACCGGAGATTCATGAGAAAATGAAAGCCGGGGATGTCATTCAATTCAGTACCCGAGCGCTGTCGGGCTACCCGACCCGGACGCTGTTAATGATTCTTGCCATGGCCATCGGTGTGGCATCGGTCATTCTGCTCACCGCCTTGGGAGAAGGCGCCCGCCGCTATGTAACCAATGAATTTACCTCTCTGGGCACATACCTTTTAATCGTATTGCCGGGCCGATCTGAAACAACGGGCGGCCCTCCCCCGCTTCTGGGTCAAACCCCGCGAGACCTGACCCTGGAAGACGCCCTGTCCCTCACACGGAGTTCCGCCATCCGTCGTATGGCTCCGATTACGATAGGATCCGCCCCGGTCTCCTGGAAGCATCGGGACCGGGAGGTCAGTATTCTCGGCTCCACCGCCGATCTTTTTGAAATTCGGCACCTTTCAATGGCCCAGGGCAGGTTCATCCCCGCCGGTGATCCCACAAGAGCTTTGGCGGTCTGCGTCATGGGCTACAAGCTCAAAAGAGAACTCTTTGGAAATCAATCCTCTCTGGGCGAATGGGTTCGCATCGGCGACCGCCGTTTTCGGGTCATCGGAGTACTGGCCAAAAAAGGTCAATCTTTGGGACTGGACATGGGGGATGTGGTGGTGGTTTCAGTGGCCTCGGCTCAGGCTCTGTTCAATACCTCCGCGCTGTTCCGAATTCTCGTTCAGGCCAACGGCCGCGATGCCATCCCCAAGGCCAAGAAAGCCATATTGAGCACCATCCGCCAACGGCATGAAGGCGAAGACGACGTCACTGTCATCACCCAGGACGCCCTGCTTTCCACTTTTGATCGTATTCTCGTTGCCATGACCCTGAGTGTTGCGGGCATCGCCGCCATCAGCCTGTCGGTTGCCGGTATTCTGATTATGAACGTTATGCTGATTGCGGTGTCACAGCGCACCACAGAAATCGGACTGCTCAAAGCCCTCGGTGCCCGGAGCACCCACATCCTTGGACTTTTCCTGGCCGAATCCGCCATTCTCTCACTCACGGGCGCCGGTTTCGGGCTCATTCTTGCATTTTTAGGAAACTGGGGCCTCGCCCGCGCGTTCCCCAGATTTCCCATCACAGCTCCCATCTGGACTTTGGGAGCGGCGGTCCTGGTTGCACTTCTCACGGGGCTTGTATTCGGAGTCCTGCCCTCACGACGGGCCGCAAGACTCGACCCGGTGGAGGCGTTGTCTCGAAGATAAAAAATCCTGGCTCAGACGAAAAAGCTTTGGTTATATTCCCAGAGGGAATTTGTTTTGTTGGAGGTTCATTGAATTATTGAAATACCAAATATCAAATTACAAATATCAAACAATTTTCCAATGACCAAAATTCGAAAATCCAAGGTTAAACCATCTGTCCCTGATCAGGCCCAGAGAATCAGTATTTCAATCTTAACTCAATGATCTTTGCTTATGTTAATCTATGATTCCGCAAAACTGGCCATAGCCTCTTTATCCAGCCAAAGGATGCGAAGTTTTCTCACGGCGTTGGGCATCGCCGTGGGCATCGCTTCGGTGGTGCTCCTCACCTCCATCGGCGAAGGCATTCACAAGTTCGTTCTCTCGGAATTCACTCAATTCGGGACCAATCTTATCGCGGTCTCACCCGGTAAAACCACCACCGCCGGCATGTCAGGAGCCCTCATCAGCAATGTTCGACCGTTGAGCATTGATGACGCCCTGGCGCTGGCACAAACTCCCAAAATCCTCGGCGTGGTTCCCTTTTTCCAGGGAAACGCATCCGTGGAATTCGGCAAGCGCAGCAGGAGAACTTACGTCTTCGGCGTGGGATCTCAGGTGCCCACGGTGTGGCAAATGAAGGTGGCCATCGGCCGTTTTCTCCCGGATGACGATCCCCGCACAGCCCGGGCCTTTGCCGTGCTGGGCAGCACGGTCAAAGATGAGCTTCTGGGCGCAGTGAATCCTTTGGGCCGGCGTATCCGCATCGGCGGAGAGCGTTACCGGGTCATCGGCGTTATGGAATCCAAAGGCCAGATGCTCGGGTTCGACTTGGATGACGCCGTCTACATCCCCACCCAAAGAGCCCTGGGCATGTTCGACCGGGAAAGTCTCATGGAAATTGATATGATCTATGGCAGCGACAGCAACGTGGATGAGATTGTTAAAAACGTCAAAGCGCTGCTCATGGATCGGCACGGCGCGGAAGACTTCACCATTACCACTCAGGAGCAAATGCTGGATGTCCTGGGATCCGTACTCAATATCCTTACCCTGGCCGTGGGTGCTTTGGGAGGAATTTCACTTCTGGTCGGCGGTGTGGGAATTCTCACGATCATGACCATCAGCATAACTGAAAGAAAAGCTGAAATCGGTCTGCTTCGTGCCATCGGCGCGGGCCGAGGACAGATTCTTTCCCTTTTCATCGGCGAGGCCGTTGTACTGTCAAGTATCGGCGGTTTGGCCGGCCTGATATTCGGCGCCGGAGGGGCATGGCTTCTGGGAATGATCGTGCCCGCCCTTCCCACCCATACCCCGTGGTTGTATGTGGTTCTGGCTGAAATCCTGGCAGCGATTATCGGTCTTCTGGCCGGAGTGTTGCCCGCCTGCCGGGCCGCCAACCTGGATCCCATCGAAGCATTGAGGGCCGAATAATGCTAAAATAAATCTCCCGGTATCAGTAAAACCCACTGAAGCGACTCCAAAATGCAAGCAGTAAACACGGGAAACTGTGTGAACGATTCCAGTCATGGATACTGCATCTGTCCAAAACCATCACATAGTATTCATTTTTTAATACCAGTTGCTTTCAACTTCTTCCCAATAAATATCAAAGTTGTCTTCAGCATGTCTTATTAATTGATTTATCCTTTCAATATTTTTGGCCTTACGAATATTTTTGGATATCATCCTTAGAGAATAAAGAATTTTGTTTTGCAAATCCGGCCCTGCCTTATGAGCCTCAAGATGGTTTCTCATTTTTTTAATCATATCCCCAAGAATTTTTAACCCCTTAATGCGGCATTGTTCTGTCTTATTTTCAACAATGATATCATTATGGATTTTAATCTTTTCGTACAATTCCCATGCCTCTTTAACCATATCATAAGGATGAGATGCCGACAAAATCTGTTTAAGTCTGTCAAAATTTTTTATTATATCTGATTTGTTTTTTAATTCAGGAAGATTTTTTGTAAACGTTTCAATGGATTGGGTTAAAATTATCCAGATATCAATATACTTGCTATAAAATTCTGATAACGTTTTCACATCATCAACCAATTTAAGAATTTGGTCGCGATTATTATAAAAAGCAGTTATCAGGGAAAACGAATCGAGTCTGGCAGATATCTTGTTAATCAAAGATAGCCCACGATCTATTTTTTCCTTGCCGGGAAAATACGGCTTTTTTACATAAGGGTTATACCGGTTAAGACAACTTTTCCAATGCCTTATTTCATCTGCTAATCGCTGTGAAAATTCGTACTGATCATTATAATTATCAATAATATTCTTTCCGGAAAATTCCTGATAAAAACGGATTGTACGTTGAAATACGAGATCATCAACCGATTTATTTACGATTATCTCCACCGGATGATCCGCGTTTTCAAGTAAAACCTTTTTGATGTGATATGGATCGAGGTTTTCTTTATTTATTCTAAAATGAATTTTCAATTCCAGTACGAGCCAAAAAATATTTTGCAAAATCGAAAATTCAGACAATTTACTCCGTTCTTTTGCATATTGAATAACTTCATCTAAAACAACATATCCATTTGTTTCAGTAAGGTTTTTAATATAATACATAATTCGGTCTTGTTCTTTTAACCTATTATTTTCAAAACCAAATGTAAGCTGTTTAAACCCTAACTCTATGTCTTTAATATCTTGTTTTTTCATCAACCCTATTATCAAAAACTATTTTCATGCAGCGCCTTTCATCTCAACGAAAAGCATAAGGCAACATAGTCTGTTCAGTTTACTGAACTATGCAATTTATATTTTTGATATAAGCAGCTTCGGCTCTTCCCTTGTTTCCGTCTGCAAAAAAGAAAAAATTTGTGCAGCCCGGTCCCAATGCACAATACGGGTTTGCCTGTTTCATTTTTTAGATATATTGATCACACAAATTAGTCAATCATTGACGTTTGATTGTGATCATGTTAGCAAGGGCACCTGATACCGTGTATGATTAAAAAAAATAAGCCTGTTACGTTATGAATATTCTACTGATTGAAATTAATCCCTTTGCGCCGAAAATGACGCCGATTTCCTTGGGCTATATTGCCGCCTTTCTTGAATCAAAGGGATTCAAAACCAAAATTCTGATTGTAGGTCAGGATACGTCTTTGTCACGTTCCGGTCTTAAGGAGCTTATCACCGGCTTTCAACCGGCTCTGGTCGGGTTGACGGCCTACCAGAGAACCATGCTGTATGTCAAAGGATTTGCCAGCCTTATAAAGTCTATGGACAATAATATCAAGGTGGCCATCGGGGGGCCACAGGCGACCTTCATGCCCTCTTCCGCCTTTTACGAGCTTCCGGATATTGATTATATCTGTCGATCCTCGGGAGAAGTAACCTTGCTGAGGGTCGCCCGGGCCATCAAAAACCGGACGCCGTTTTCGAATCTCGCGGGCGTAAGCTACAAAGACGCCCAAGGCGCTGTCTTTGATACTCCGCAAATTGAAGGCTTTACGGACCTGGATCATTATCCTTCTCCGTATCTGAATGATATTTTTGACTACTCTTGTATGAATGAAGCCGTCATGCTGACCTCTCGCGGATGTCCTTATCACTGTATTTACTGTTACACTCCCCATGCGTTTAACCACAAAATAACCTTTCATTCCGTTGACCGGGTCATGGAAGAAATCAGATGGGTATCAAAAAAAGGGGTAAAAAGACTTTGGTTTGCCGATCCCAATATCTCCTGTAAGCCCGCTCGACTTATAGAAATTTTCGACAGAATTCTGACACAGGGCATTGAGGTGAGGATGTGGGTGCAAACCCGTGTGGACCTTGTAACTCCCGAGTTGATGAGGAAGATGAAACGAGCCGGTTTAGGGGTTATTGCTTTTGGACTTGAGTCGGCTTCCGACCGGGTATTAACCAGGCTTGGCAAGCAGATAACCACGGAACAGGTAGCCCGGGCCATCCGGCTGGCCCAGGACCAGGACATAGAAGTAGAACTTTTTACCTTGTTCGGACTGCCTTATGAAACCTTTGAGGATGCGGTAAAAACACTTGAATTTGTGAAAAAAAACAACGTCAAGATTACAGGAAACAGCAATTCACAACAAATGCAGATCTATTTCGGAACATACCTGGCCAAACATTATACGGATTACAATATACGGCCGTTGCATAATAACCATCCGGCATATATGTCCATTGGATCTCAGTACGAAACCCAATGGTTTGGAATCGATGAACTTCAGAAAATCCAAAGTATGTGGCGAGCCAATTCCCTTGACGGAGGACAGCGGATCGTATCGTAATAACTGACGATGATTAAACCTGCCATCCAAAAAATATACGTGGTCCTGGCCCAACAACAGAATAAGACCGATTTCGAGTTGATGTGTCGTATATTGTCGGGCCTGTTTTCATATGTAAACTTGACATCCAATCTTTATCTGGTTGCCGACAGTCTTCCCGAAAGCATGCCCCGGGTTGAACGGATTCAGAGAGACGCAGGCAAATTCCTCAAGGCCAATCTGTTTTCACGGCTTTATCTCCATTTTGTCCATTCAGTCAGCCCCGCAACCGCTAAGGAAACAGATTATTATTTGTATTACTATTACCAGCCCTTGAAAAGAGCGGCCGGTGAATTTGACAAAGAGGGCTTCATTCATCAGGAAGTGCCCAGGCTTATATTGCTGCCGGTTATCGCTCCGGATCACCGGGTTGACTCCGCTTCACTCATCGGGCTTCTGAATGCGGTTAAAAACATGTTTATGTTGCCCTGTCTTTACCTGGACAAAACCACCTTTTTTCTGTCCAGAGACAAGGATCTTCTGACCCGGGCGGAAAAGATTTATTTTGGCAATGGCCATTCAAGAGAGCCTGCTGAAATCGCATGCAATCTGTTTTATCAGGATCTCCTTGATGAGTCATTGTCTAATTTGGCATCCAAAGCTGTATTTATGTCCCTCCCCTGCCCGGCATCACTCATTGTTTCGGGCAATGACGGCAAAGTTTATTGTTGTATGGATGCATTTCGCAAGGATGAAAGCCTGACCGATATTTATGGAAAAAGCGCGGATGAACTCATGGAAATTTACTATGAACACAATCATTCCAAAAGAAATTGCCTGGCGTGCAGACGTCAAACGGCAGAGTTTTTCGCAGGGGTCCCCGTATCGGAAACCAAAAAGCAACATATTGGAAAATTGCTTTCTCACTTCGAAACATCCCGCGGGATGTCCGGGAGATAACGGCGGTGAAAAGCTACAGTTTTCTGGATCTGAAAATCATGATGATGAGCCAGACGCCAAGGAAACTGGCCACAACATAGCCGGTTACCCCCAGAATGGCGGTTAAAGAAATCTGCTGGACGCCAAAAAGATTGACTGTGAATACAAAAAGGTTTTGAGACGCGTTCAAGACCATGGCGCCGGCAATCAGGGAGGCGGAAATGACCAATCCGATAATCAGCCGGTTAATGCTTTTTACAAACCGGCTGCTCATATCTTGAAAGCCATTGTGCTGGAGTTCTATTCGCTGTTTGCCTTTGGCGGTTTGGTTGAGAATATCATGGACAAGTTTTGGAATCATCTTCATACGGTTGCCCATGGAGATGGCGTCTTTTCGAATGGTTTTCAAGACGTTTTTTCTCAGATAACTGCGTTCGATGAGCTTTTTTGCATAGGGTTTGGTCACTTCGAGAATGCTGGCGTCGCTTCCCAGTATCTTGCCCAGGGCTTCCGTCTGAATAAATGTCTTACAAAGAAGTAAAAGATTCCTCGGCAACCGGATCTTGTATTTGTATACGAGCTGAATGATCTGGTCATATACATCTCTCACTGAAATGGTTTGCAGGGAACGTCCGTAAAAAGACTCACTCATATCCTTGAGATCCCTGCGGAAGTTCTTGAGATCCATGGTATCTTCATCGATCAGCCCCGCACCCAACAGCGCATCCATGACCATATCATAATCGTGTTCGGCATACCCCAGAAAAAGGAATGCGATCTGGTGCATGGTTTCATCATCCAGATACCCGGTAATGCCAAAGTCAACCAGACTGACACGACCGTCGAACATAACGATGGTATTCCCGGAATGCGGATCTGCATGGAAAAGACCGAACTCCATCAATTGGCGGGAAAAGGAACGCAGACCAATCATGGCGATGTCCTTAGGATTTATATCATGGGCACGGATGACATCCACCTGGTCCATTTTAATGCCGGGTATATGTTCCATGGTCAAAACAGATTTTGTAGTGTAACCCCAGTAAACTTCAGGAATATAGATTTCATCGTCCGTCTCGAAGTTATTGGCAAATTTATCAATATTGCCGGCTTCTATGAACATATCGAGTTCTTTGAAAATCACCCGTTCGAATTCTTTTACCAGATTAACGGCGCCGATGACGCGCGCGATTTCTGAGATTTTTTCGGCCCGTTTCGCAATGACATACATCAGTCGGATATCTTTCCGGATTTCTTTGTCAATATTCGGCCGGATGACCTTGACGGCCACAGCCTCTCCGCTGAAAAGTTTGGCCAAATGGACCTGCGCTACGGATGCAGCCGCCATGGATTTGGGAGTAAACTCTTCAAAAATTTCCTCTAAAGGACGTCTCAGTTCCTGCTCAATGACCCGCTTGACATCACTGAAGGACACCGGAGGCACCTGATCCTGAAGTTTTGTAAACTCTTCAATGTATTCCGGCGGGAAAATATCGGCTCGCGTGCTCATCAATTGGCCGAGTTTAATGAAACTGGGCCCCAGTTCTTCCAAAACGCACCGAATACGCTGCGGAGAAGGAAAACCGTTTTTTACCGCCCATTCCTCTTGTTTTTGATCAACCGGTTCCTTTTCCGATCTTTTGAACAGCCGTTCGGCAATATCTCCAAGGCCCTGTTTGACAAAGATTCGGATTATTTTTCCAAGCCGCCATACTTCTTTCACACGGTTGTCCTTTATAATTACAAAATGTTGAAAATAAATTTTTGGGTCTTACGTTTTGAATGATACAATGGGCCTGCGGATATTTTTTTCACACGCTTCGATGTTTAACAAAAATCATCATTTATGGATGGACATTAGTTACCTTGGGCCATTTTTTAACGATTTCTTTGAGTTTTTCGGTATCTGCGATGTAAGTTTCAACATAACCGCAATCCGTACACACATAATTGTCAAGTGCAGCGATGGAAACGATACTTATGGGGATGCTGTTACTACCGAAAGGACCGCTTTTCGGATACACCTCAATCCCTGAATAAACTTCTTCCGATCCACATTTGGGACATTTTCCTTGTTTCAAGATAACACCTCCTTGTCCGAAACAACCGGAGAATCCTGCAAAACAGGTATGACATATAATCTGTTACGTATGTATTGGCAATATTACTGCATTAACCGGTCAGGTTTGTCAAGCAAGTAAAGGAGATATCCTAAAGGCAAACGCATTTGAATCTCAATACAGGGAAAACGCTCCATGACGGCACCGAAATCAAATGCGTTACCCCTGGGAGATATTTCTCCCGCTTTTAAAACTGGCTGACAAAAACTGAAAACAATACGGATGGGTTAAAGATCTATATTGACACAAATGTGTCTCATAAAACTGTGGGATCAAATTAGCTTCATATACGAACCCTGCCTTTTTATACCAAGATTGCTGTGGCACGTTTATTGCTGATGCTGATAGGTTAAGCGGGATTGATGTGATGTTCGAAAACCCGTATTCATTCAGATTTTTAAGAGTTGTATTCAAGCGAAGTATACATCTAAATAAAGGAGATACGCAGTGATGAAATTACAAGACATAAAACAGAACCCAGACCTGTTAAATGCCATAGACTGGGAAATGACTCCGGAAGAAGCCGTTCGGCTGTATCTTGAATGGGGAAACAATTGGGCGCGAGGAAATTATGTCATCAGATCAAAAGACGATGTAACCCACTATTTTGTGGTAAATACGTGGGGCAAAGCGCCGATAATCTATCTTATCCGGCGCAATTCCGAAGAAGCGGTGGAGCTTGCCGAAGTTGACATGCCGGATCATATAAAAAATCGTTTTTTTGAAGTCAATGGTCATTTCAAAGGGGTTTATCCGGTGGAAGGCGAAGTAAAACAATGGCTCCAACAACAGCTGCACTCAGGAACCAGTTAATTCGCTTCGGTCATACTTGATGAACAACGTTCTGTATCAATTTTAATTTTGATACAAAAATGTATCATAAGACACAACCGACCCGTTTTCTGAAATACAATATTACAACGGACCAAGCTTTGGTTTGCCCCTTAAAGGGGCTGTTTTAACTTAAAGCCGTACAAGTTAAAAGTGTCTAAAGTGATCTAAAGTGCCTAAAGTTATCGTGTCGCTTTGCTCCGCTACTTTTATATAATTTACAGAATTCCTTAACTTTAGTTCACTTCAAACTCTTACAGCAATTCTTCAGGCAGAGCCAGAGAACTCTGACCTGGCTCTCCGAGGCGTAGGCTCTACCCTCCGTTCTGTAAGCCCTACGGGCTGGAAGCGGAGCCGGAGGCCCAGAGGACCAGGTTTCTCAATGTTAAAAATAAAATATGAATTGTATATTTGTTGCAGTTTTTTTAAAATTTGATAATAGTATATCTTGATGCTCTGATTTCATTCAAAAAACTTGTCCACCCAAAACTGACGAATAAGTGGTAAATCGAATACATTACAGGAGGATATTATGAGTTTTGAGTCTTTTGAGGAGATTGTCGCTTTTGCCATAGAAAAAGAAAAGGAAGCCGCCGCTTTTTATACGGATGCAGCAAAACAGACCACTTTTGCAGGCGTTAAAGAATCACTGGAAGAGATGGCCCGGGAGGAAAAAAAGCATCAGTCCATGCTTGAAAATCTGGAAAGTAATAAAGAAGTGTTGGAAGAATATAAATTCAAATGGATACCTGATATTAAGCGGAGCGATTATATGGTCGATCTGCAATATCAGGATGGAATGAGTTATACGGACATTTTACGGCTGGCCATGAAGCGGGAAGAACAGGCGTTGAAAATGTATAATGAACTTCAGAAAAAAACACATAATCCCGAACACATCAAACTCTTCAAGGTGCTTTGCCAGGAAGAAGCAAAGCACAAACTTTTTCTTGAAACCCTTTATGATGATTTTATGGCTGAACAGGGTGATTAGTGCTTTTTTTTTCGTGTGTTCACGTTTGATGGTCTCGTAAAATCACGAATCCGGCCATTTTCCCCGATGCGGACCACATGGTCAGCCGCAAGGAAGGCGGCCGGCAGGTTTCCGAATAGGCGGCAAAATGGTCCAGGAAACAGACATCGAAAAGGCAGGCGGCAACCGGTGTTAAATCTTAGAAATCAGATACAAGCGCATGGACCTATTTGAAACGTTTAATGCGGATTTCATCGACGCCCAATATGAGCGGTGGAAAGCCGATCCCAACGCGGTATCTTCGGACTGGCGTTTCTTCTTTCAAGGCTTTGAACTGGCCGGTGGCCAATCTAAAGAAGTTGCACCGGTTTGGGATGAAGAGCAGGCTTTGCGGCAATCCAGTGTGCACACACTGATAGCCCGTTATCGTAATATCGGCCATTTACTGGCCTGTCTGGACCCCCTTACGTCCTGTCCCACTGATCATCCTTTACTGAATCTTGCGGCCTTCAATCTCACCGTAAAAGATCTGGATACCCTGTTTTACGCCCAAAATTTTTCCAAAAGCAACAGAACTTCTCTCAAGGATCTCATCAACATTCTTAAAGAAACCTACTGCAGATCCATCGGCGTAGAATTTATGCATTTGCAGGATCCCGATGAACGCCGATGGTTGCAGAATCGTATGGAGCCGGTTCGAAACCGGCCGGATCTAAATCCTGAAGATAAGCGCAGAATTTTGGACAAACTATATGAATCCGCTCTTTTTGAACAGTTCCTTCATAAAAGCTATTTGGGCCAGACGCGGTTTTCTCTGGAAGGTGCGGAAGCCATTATCCCCATGCTTGATTCTCTTGTCAGTTTGGCCGGACAAGAGGGGTACCGTGAAATAATTCTGGGCATGGCCCATCGGGGCCGTTTAAATGTTCAGACCCATATATTAAATAAGTCTTACCGGGAAATTTTCAGCGAATTTGAAAACTGCCATGATCCGGACACCATTTTCGGCTCCGGCGACGTTAAGTACCATAACGGGTATCTGGCGGATATAAAAACACACCAGGGGCAGGCTCTTCGCATATTTCTGGTCAACAATCCAAGCCATTTGGAGTCCGTAAATCCGGTTGTTCAAGGGTTTGCCAGAGCCCGCCAGGACATGCTCGGAGACGACAACAGAAGCACGGTCTTACCGCTCTTAATCCATGGCGACGCAGCCTTTGCTGGTCAGGGTGTTGTGGCCGAAACCCTCAATATGTCTCAGATACCAGGCTATAAAACCGGCGGCACCATCCATTTGATCATCAATAATCAAATCGGATATACAACGCTTCCGGAAAATGCCCGCTCCACCCGATACGCCACGGATGTGGCGAAAATGCTCATGGTCCCCATTTTCCATGTACATGGCGAAAATCCGGAAGCCGCTGTTCATGTTGTCCGCCTTGCCGCCGAATACCGGAAGGCCTATGCCAAAGATGTGGTCATCGATGTGATCTGTTACCGCCGCTACGGTCATAATGAAGGCGACGAGCCTTATTTCACCCAGCCCCTCATGTATGAACAAATCAAAGAGCGGCCGCCCCTTTATAAAATATACAGTGATAAATTGATGGCAGAAGGCCTGATCACAGCAGAAGATCTTCCGGATATGGAGGATGAATTAAACAGCCGGTTGAACAAGGCGTATCAGGAGGTGCATGAAAGCGTTTGCATCTTTCCCGAATCCCGTTTTTATGAAAACTGGACAAATTTTCACGGACGGTACTCCCATGAAGCTCTTGAAACCGGAGTGTCTGAGGAAAAACTCGTGTCTTTTGGCCGCAAACTGAACACGGTTCCGGATGGATTTTCCTTGAATCCCAAACTCGAACGATTGTTAAAAAAACGCTTTGATTGCATTGAAAAGGGAGAAAATATCAATTGGTCCAATGCGGAGGCCCTTTGCTTTGCCTCGCTGTTGTCGGAAGGGATTTCCATCCGTTTAAGCGGCCAGGACAGCGGTCGAGGCACTTTCAGCCAGCGTCATAGTGTGCTGATGGATACCCAAAGCGGAAAAGGATATGTGCCGCTGAATAACGTGACAAAAAACCAGGAATACTTCTCGGTGTTCGACAGCATGCTTTCCGAAGCGGGTATCCTTGGCTTTGAATACGGGTACTCCATGGCAGAGCCTAATGGTCTTGTCATCTGGGAGGCCCAGTTCGGCGATTTCGTCAACAACGCGCAATCGGTCATCGATCTTTACATTGCCAGCGGAGAAACAAAATGGCAGCGTTTAAGCGGTCTGGTTTTGCTGCTTCCTCACGGATGGGAAGGGCTGGGTCCCGAACATTCCAGCGCCCGCCTGGAGCGGTTTCTGCAGTTGTGTGCGCACGATAATATCCAGGTGTGCAATCTCACCACACCCGCCCAGTATTTTCACCTGATCCGTCGTCAGATAATCAGTGATTTTCGCAAACCCCTTGTGATCATGGCCCCAAAAAGTCTGTTACGCCATCCCCTGGCGGTTTCCGATCTGGGACACATGGCCTCCGGATCATTTCAGCAAGTACTTGATGACCCGGACACCTTAAAAAACAGCAGCCGAGTCGTTTTTTGCAGCGGCAAGATATTTTATGAACTCCTTCAAAAACGCCGAGAAGTGAAAAAAAATGATACTGCTGTTTTGCGCCTGGAACAGCTTTATCCCTTTCCTGAAAATTCGCTGAAAAATGTGATCAAAACATACCGCAAAGCCAAACAATATTTCTGGGTTCAGGAAGAGCCGGAGAACATGGGGTCCTGGTTTTTTATGGGCCGTCGCTTGGAAAAAATAACCGGAAAACCGGTTGAATACATCGGTCGAAAAGCCTCGGCCAGTCCGGCAACCGGTTTTCCCAATGTCTATCGAAAGGAACAGAACGCCGTCATCCAAGAGGCTTTGAGCATAGCTGAAAAGTAAACGCTTACGTTTTCTTTCCTGTGGTTAGTACCTTAGTTGTAAATTTTGTGCTTGTTATGCCAAAAAAAATGCTTAAACAATTAAGTGTGAAATGCCTAAAGTGATCTAAAGTGCCTAAAGCCCGCCCTGGTGCGACTCGTACATGTATATTGATATCGGCTATAGATCATTGCAAACATGCCTTTTTGAATATA
>CAYPIW010000166.1:0-6243 GCA_964410925.1 uncultured Desulfobacteraceae bacterium | reverse complement strand
AATCTCACGCGGTTATGAAGATCTGTTTGATGCGAAAAAATGAGTTGCCTGTATCGTCCGATGGTCTTTTTGGCTCAGGCAAATATCAAGGTCTTTTTTCGTTATAATACTCGCCTTTATTGAGGCGTGTTAATTCATTTGAATGCCAAAAAATCAAAACACTATAGTATCTGGACCTGTTGAAAAGAATGAAAATTGAAAAAGTTATATTAATTGGAAAAAGCAGAAAGAAGACGGGTACAACAAGATTCATGTTTGAGGCCCTCAAACGGAGAGTAAAAGATGTTACTGTTATTATTGTTCCCCGGATTAAAAAGTTTTATTTCTGGACGGATTATAAAAAAATAATTAGAAAAAAAATTATCCGGGAAAACCCGGATCTTGTTCTGATCTGTTCCAGAGATCTCCCGTATCAGGTTTTAAAAGAAATTAACTCAATGTGTATTACGGTGATGTTCTATGGCGAAACGATTGATCCGTTTAGTGAAAAAATTCTTCAGTATGCTCGAGAAGTTGATACCCTGTTTATTATTAACAAAACTTATCTTGAAAAATATAAATCATTAGGTGTTAAAAAACCGCTTTTTATTACCCAGGGCTGCGATCGTGATACTCATCGAATCACCCCAACGAAAAATGCAAAATGGAAGTCTGATGTTGCTTTCATCGGCAGGCCTCATAGTGATCATCGCATTAAGCTTCTTCAGTTGATTAATATGAATTATGATCTTAAAGTGTGGGGAGGCGAGTGGGAGGATTATAATCTTATCTGTTTGAAAAAAAGAATATATCCAAAAGAATTCGCTAAAATCTGTTACTCTGCTGCTATATTTCTTGGATGCGATTATGATTATGAACTGGAATGTTATATTACTATTCGCACCTGGTATGCTCTGGGATGTGGTGGTTTTTTGTTGACTAATTATCTCCCTGGAATAGAAACTGTGTTTACAAAGGGAGTTCATCTTGAGTGGTATCACAGCCCGGAAGAATGCCTTGAAATAATCGATTACTATCTCAGGTACGAAGATCAGAGAAAACGGATTGCACAAAAAGGCTATGAGTTTGTTCACGCGCACCGCACCTACGATGTAATGATAGATGAAATGATTTCCCACATCGAAAACGATCGTAGCATTCAATGAAAATTCTCCATATCGATACTTAAAAAAACCTGGAGGGATGGGGAGCAGCAGACTTTCAATCTTCTTAAGCGTCTAAAAGGGCGAAACGTATCTGTGGGGGACAAGATGAACTCAGGAAGTTAGAAAACCGAACATCTGTGGTTTGGATTCTTACGACTTGTCAATGAATAGCTCGTGATTTCGTTGGGTTGTTATGTGTGTGTCAGGCAAAAAAAATAACGTCAAATTACAATATAATAAAATTGCAGGTTTTTTGGGCAATTTTTGAAAATGAATTCAGGTGATTACCTGCATCTTTTTGGCCGTTTAGGTTCATAGTGGTTCGATTTGAATTTGAGGCAATAAAATCCTTACTGACCAGTAAATACTGGCTGATACTGTCGTTATCCGGAGCATTTTTTGCTTTCTTCGCGCTTAATCGTGGCGGTATTGTTGTATTTATAAAAATAAGCTGCGTTTTTTTGATATTCAATGCATTATTCGGCGAATATAAACTAAAAGAAATTCCGATTTATTATTGGATTATCTTTGGTATTTGCTCGTATTTATTGCTGGCGAGTATTCTGCTCTATCCTCAGGGATCACGCTCCAGATGGATGGGAAACCTGCTCCTATTGCTTGGCATTGTTTTTGCCGTTCACTGTTTAAGCCAAAAGAAAATGGGCGACTGGGTACCAGAATTTTTTTCTGCTGTTCTAGCGCTATCCGTGTGTTGCCAGTTTGCAGCAATCTATATTTTTCATATGCCCGATGGTACTTTCAGCAACATTCATTACTTAGCCTCATTAGCTGTTTTAACTCTACCGATAATTTATTATTTTTTTTGGATTACCACTGGCTGGCGAAAATTTTTATTTGCTCTTATAACCGTCATGGATGTTGACCTTTTATTACATACAGGGTCTCGGCCTGCATTTTTAGGGATTATTGTTGGGACATTTTTAGTATTTATTTTTTTTGTCAAGGGCCGTTATAAATGGTTTGGTATAATTTCTATATGCCTTATTCTGTTTGCTTTGTATGTAACTGATTATGCTGATTTTGCTTCAAGAATTCAGCATCAAATTGTTAACATTACCGATGAAGAAAGAATTCAATTATGGACTAAATCATGGAATAAACTTAAAGAGAATTCATTGATGACCTGGATTTTTGGGCACGGGATAGGGTGGTTTCCGATACAGTACAGCAATGGTTCGATCTCTGAGATCACTTTTGTTTTTCCCCATTCTTATTTTCTTGAAATTGTTTATTTAAACGGGTTGATTGGAGTTATTTTGATTTTTGGGGGATTGGCGGTTTTATTCGCATCAATCGTAAATGAGGCCAGACGAAACCAAAACAGAAAAATTCGTCTTCTCTTAAAATGTTTAATTATTGTTTTTTTAAGCTGGTTTATTCACTGTGGGCTGACTTTTCCTTTTTATTCAAAGTATTCACTGTACCCCTTAAGTTTTATTTTAGGGGTTTCGCTAATTTTTCTAAAAAGGAATTGTCCGAACGGTAAAGAAAAAAAGATCATCAAAAAGCTCAACTGGTACAATTAAATCAGTTCTCATAAATTCCAGGGATATTTATAAGGTTCTTGAAAACATCAGTACCTCCTATCATGCATTCAGAAAGAGAGAAATTTGAAAACAGGGCGCCGATTATACATCGTCTTATTAAACACGATTGAGGATTGGGGTGGTGGGGAGCGCTGGTGTATTTGTGCAGCCCAGGGTTTAGAAGCATCTGGTCATCACGTCATGATAGCATGCAGCGCGATCAGTATTTTATATAAGCGAACCCAGTCCCTGGGCCTGAATCATTTCTCCATTCCCAAAAGCGGGTTAAAGCGTATTCAGGCAATATGGCAGTTACGGGAATATTGCCGAAAACACAAAGTGGATGCAATGATCGCAAACGTTGGCCGGGATTTGAGAATTGGTGCGTTCGCCACCCTGGGAGCGCCCACCAAACTTTACCAGCGACGAGGTCTGCTGCGTAAAGTCAAAAAGGATCCGTTTCATCGCTGGATATATACAAGACTTGTTGAGCGAATTATTGTAAATTGTGAAGCTATTAAAAAGGAAATGCTCAAAGGGACTTCCTTTCTTTTTTCAGACGACTTTGCTGTAATTTATAACAGCGTTGATATCGGTCAGCCGACAAAAAAAGGCCAAACGCGAATGCGGTATCGATTAGCAATAATGCCAGATCAACCTCTTGTCGGTGTTGTAGGGCGACTGGCCCCAATGAAAGGCCATAATTTGCTGATCAAGGCATGGAGACAAGTCCTCGATTGCCATCCCAAGGCAGTTTTACTGATTGTTGGGCATGGAGCGGAAGAACAAAGATTAAAGAATTTGGCTAAGCAGTTGGGGTTGGAGAGATCCATCATATTCGTTGGCTTTCAGGAAAATGTTGATGATATTTATGAAGATATAGACGTAATTGTGCAACCATCTATCCGAGACGAGGGATTAAATAATGCTATTTTGGAATCTATGGCGCATAGCAAATGTGCCGTTGTATCTGATTGCGGGGGGTTGCCTGAGCTGGTAAATCATGAAAATTCAGGATTAGTTGTATCCATCGGAGATGTTAACAAATTGGCAGAGGCCCTTATCAGAGTTTTGAGTAATGATCAAATAAGGTCACGATTCGGTGAAAACGCTCGTCAGCGGGCGAAACGTTTTTTCTCAACCAGGGCGATGGTACAGGGAATAGAAGCTGTCTTGATGGAATAAGATACATTCACCAATAGAAATTAAAGATTTTAAAGAGTTCATCGTTCAAGAAGGTCTGGGAACCGCAGATAACGCTATGGTTGATCAAAATATAGAAATTTATCAGCAAATTATAACATCAGGTGGATAGAGATTGGTGCAAAAGATCATTGGCTTAATACATACCCGTTTCAGCCCAATTGGAGGTGTGGAGAATTATATAAATAAGCTGGTTCCGGATTTGCTCAACAGGAATTGGCAACTACACTATTTTACCGGAAAAATTGAGCAACCGATCTTTTCGGGCATGATTGTTCATAATATCCCGATTATCAGGGGAAGCTCCATCAGCCGCATGCTTTCATTCGCTTATGCAGCTCGAAAGACGGTTCGACGAGCCAACCTGCCATTGGTCATGGGATTTGGACGTACTATTTACCAGGATATCTATCGTGACGGAAGCGGCTGCTTTCTGGACTACCAGAAACATGCAAACAAATGGTTTAATCCATTATATAAAGCAAGTTATCTGCATCTGGAGCGAAAACGATTTGAATATTCCCGCCTGCAAAAAGTGATTACCGTTTCGCACATGGTTAAGGAACAGATTGTGGAGCGTTATCGCCTGCCACCGGAAAAAATTGAAGTGGTTTACAGTGGGGTTGATCATACTATCCTGAATCCAAGCCTCAAAGATAAAAAAAAACGATTTAAAAAAGAGTTGGGTTTGTCTCAAAAATTGCTGGTTCTTCTTTTTATCGGCAATGGATTTGCGCGTAAAGGATTGCAGTACTTGATTAAGGCATTGGGTTTACTGCCAGCTCATTTGCCAATAATTTTACTTGTTGTCGGAAAAGACAAGCATGAAACGAGATATCAGCATTTAGCCCAAACATTGGGATGCGCCCATCGTGTTCATTTTTTGGGATATCGGAAAGATGTTGGCAAATTATATGCTACAGCCGATCTTTTTGTTTTGCCTTCGCTGTTTGATCCAATTGCCAATGTGGTTTTGGAGTCACTATATTCGGGAACGCCGGTAATAACCGGATCGCAGGTAGGCGCCAGTGAATTGATCGACCATGGCAATAATGGTTTTATTATTCCCGATTATAAACCGGAAACACTGGCTGATGCGATTTTGAAATTTTACTACTCGGGGGAAAAAGAAAGGATGGCTGCAAATGCCCATCGAGCAGCAGCAGCATATCGCTGGGATTACCATATGGATGCTATGGAAAGAATATTTTTAGATGTTCTGAACCAGAAAAAGAAAGGGCATTGAAATACGAGTTTTTAAGTAGCTTGCTAAAAACCATAGCTATTTCTCAAGATTGATTTTTTCGATGATTTCTTCCAATGAAATCAGTCCATTATTTGATCTGAGTTGATCCCTTAATTTAACTATTGTACCCAACTGACTCAGTGCTTTGAAAAAGGCAATGGGATATACCATGTCGAACCGCAAAATTCGCATCGGAAACCGGTACAATATCCAGGGAAAATGCGAAAAAATAAGTTTAGTTGTCGACAGATGACACCATAAATGGAAAAATCGATTTCTTCGTTTGGTAATTTTTATTCTTTTATGTGAAAAAAATCGTTCTTTAGTTCCCTCATGTGCATGGACAATCATGCTTGTTGGTTCAAAATAAGTCGCCCATCCTCGTTTCCACGCCCTTGTACAAAGATCCTTGTCCTCGGAGCAAAAAGGTTTATATATGGAAAGAAATCCGCCAAGTTGCTCAAACATCTGCTTGCGGATTGCTACAGACCCACCGGAAGCATAGAAGCTCTTAAGCACCTTGCCTTGACGTGCAAGCTCAAGAGCGTCTTCCAGATTCCAGTCTTGTCTTCTCAGCTCGCCTCTGACAAGCTTTACCAGATTCCAGGAAACTCGCATGGATTTCCCATCTTCATTTCTGATCAGTGGAGAAACCGCAAAAGTATCCTCTCGATTAAAGTACTCAATAAGAGGACTAATGAAATTTCGATCCGGAATTACATCCGTATTCAATAATATGATTATAGAATACATGGAAGATGTTACTCCGGAATGGACAGTTTCTGCAAATCCTTTGTTAATTTCGTGCCGTACGATTTTAATGTCAGGAAAATTTTCTTCAAGTATTTTAACGCTGTTATCTCGTGAATCGTCATCGACGACAATAATTTCGCTTTTAGCAGGATAAATATCTGCCGCTTCAATAACGCTGGGCATGTTTTGTTTTATAAAATGTTCGCCGTTATAGTTGGGAATAACTATGCTTACATTTAAAGTGTTCATGTTCATTTATGACCTTTTGGGGAGGGTTCTATGAAATTATTCGGTTTTATAAAAACTGGAGAACCTTTGAAAGTTCCTTAAAGGTCCTTTTAACTTTTTA
>CAYPIW010000165.1:0-11843 GCA_964410925.1 uncultured Desulfobacteraceae bacterium | reverse complement strand
GGTGTCAGGTTTCAGGCTGGCTCTCGCTTTTTCACTACTGACACCTGACACCTGAAACCTGAGGGCCAGTGTCCAATTTTCATGCAATCCCCCAAAAATTAAGGAGTCACGATTATTTTTTCAAGCTGAATAAAGAGGTCTGTAATATTGTAACCTATGGTGTTATATGAATAAACAATATCTTATTGACGACTTTAAATTAGGCGAAGCGTGGCGCCTTTTCAGAATCATGGGCGAATTCGTCGAAGGCATAGAAACCCTCCATGATATAGGACCTTCTGTGTCGATCTTCGGATCAGCCAGGGTTCAGCCGGATGATCCAATTTACAAAAAAACTGAAACCCTGGCCGCTCTTTTTGTAAAAAACAATTTTTCTGTTATCACCGGCGGCGGCGGCGGAGTAATGGAAGCGGCAAACAAAGGTGCGGCAGAAGCGGGAGGAACTTCCATCGGCCTGAATATTATCCTGCCGTTTGAACAGAAACCCAATCCTTTTGCGAATGTTAAACTCGAATTTAAATATTTTTTTATTCGTAAGGTCATGTTTATTAAATATGCCGCAGCTTATATTATCATGCCCGGCGGTTTTGGTACGCTGGATGAACTTTTTGAAGCGGTCACATTGATTCAGACAAAGCGCATAAGACCGTTTCCGTTAATTATGGTGGGTTCCGATTACTGGTCAGGGCTTGTTGACTGGATCAAGGACAAGTTGCTTGCCGAAAAACGGATTTCTCCGAAGGATTTGGAAATTTTGCAAATTATGGATGAACCCGATGAAATTGTAAAAGCTGTAGAGAGAGTAATTATTTTATAAAGGAAGGTTAAGAATATTGGCAGTTTCAAATGCGATCGAAGAAAAGGACGTTTTGCTGGAAATAGAGGACGTTCAAATGAGTTTCGGAAAAGTTCTTGCTTTGGCGGGCGTCAGCATGAAAATAAGAAAAGGTGAAATACATTCCGTGATCGGACCCAACGGTGCCGGAAAGACCGTGATGATGAATATCATTAACGGGCTTTACATGCCGCAAAAAGGCAAGATTTACTATAGGGGAAAAAAGATCAATGAATTAAAACCACATAAACGGGCAGAACTGGGTATGGCCAGGACGTTTCAGAAGGTCGAGGTATTCGGCGGAATGACGGTACTGGATAATATCCGTCTGGGCCGTCACATCCATTTTAAATCGGGCATCGTTTGCGGATCGATATATATGGGTAGAACTGCTCGGGAGGAGATTGAGCACCGGACCTTTATCGAAGAAAAAATAATAGATCTTTTAGAGATCCAGCATATTCGGAATAAACCGGTGGGAATGTTGCCATACGGCCTTCAAAAGCGGGTGGAACTGGGTCGAGCACTGGCCTTGGAACCCGATCTTTTAATTCTTGATGAACCACTGGCCGGACTTAATCTTGAAGAAGTTGAAGACATGGCCCGATTTATTATAGACATTAATGAAGATGAAAAATGGAAGGTCACCTGTCTTCTGGTGGAGCATGACATGGGCGTGGTCATGGATCTTTCCGATCATGTCTTTGTTCTCAATTTTGGCAACATGATCATCGACGGCACGCCTCGGGAAGTACAGAATCATCCCGAAGTAATCAAGGCATACCTTGGTGAAGAGGACCTGTATGCAACAAGGAGATAACACCGTTCAAAATAAAAACAAAGATGGAATTGAAATTACAAAAGATCTGACGATCCCCAAACTTTTTCATAAAAAGGCACACCAGTATGGCAAAAACAGGGTGGCCATGCGTGAGAAAGAGTTTGGAATCTGGCGACCCATCACATGGCACGATTATCTCGAGAACGTTAAATACCTCGCATTGGGTCTCGTCAGGCTTGGACTCGAAAATGGAGACAAAGTTTCCATGATCGGTGATAACCGTCCGGAAGGCCTGTGGGCGGAAATGGCTACCCTGTGTGCCGGTGGCATAGGCGTGTGGCTGTTCCAGGACAGCTTGATCGAAGAAGTCAAATATATAGTCGACCATTCAGACACAAAGTTTTTGTTCGGTGAGGGTCAGGAAGAGGTCGACAAGGCCATTTCAATCTTTAATGAATGTCCAAAGCTTGAAAAGATCATATGGGATGATCCCAAAGGGATGCGAAATTATGATCAGGACTATCTCATAAGCCTAAAGCAACTTCAGCAGTTGGGTCGGGAACTTGAACAGCAACAGCCACACCTGTTCAGGGAGATGATCGACAAAAGCCATGGCGATGATGTGGCGCTCCTTTTCTATACTTCGGGTACTACGGCGCTGCCCAAAGGAGCACTGCTGTCCCACAATAACATGTTGACCATGGGAAAGCATCTCATGGCCGTGGATCCATGCCTTGCCACGGATGATTATGTCTCTTACCTGCCGTTTGCATGGATCGGAGAGCAAATGATGTCTATTTCCTGCGGTCTGCAGGTGGGATACACCATCAATTTTCCAGAGGAGCCTGAAACGGCACAAGATAACATCCGGGAAATAGGTCCCCATGTTATGTTTGCTCCTCCACGCATGTATGAACAGATGACCCGTACCGTTCAGGTCAAATACCTGGATGCCACCTGGATAAAACGGAAACTCTATGAGCTTTCCACCCGGATCGGTTATCATGTGGCCGACCTTAAGTTTCAAAAAAAACCAATTTCCTGGTACTGGGCGTTTCTTGATTGGCTGGCGTATATTGCAGTTCAAAAAAAGCTGAAAGACCACCTGGGTCTTTCCCGGGTTCGCAATGCCTATACCGGAGGCGCAGCCATGGGGCCGGACCACTTTCGTTTTTTTCATGCATTGGGAGTCAACCTCAAGCAGATTTACGGGCAGACCGAAGTTGCCGGTATTTCAGTGGTTCATCGGAGTGGAGACATAAAATTTGACACTGTGGGTCTCCCGATACCGAAAACAGAAATAAAGATTACCGAAGATGGGGAAATCCTTACCCGGAGTCCGTCGGTTTTTCTCGGATATTATAAGAATCCGGAAGCTACGGAAGAAACCCTGAAGGATGGCTGGCTTTATTCAGGTGACAGAGGTTTTATTGATGATGACGGTCATCTGGTGGTTTTTGATCGCACTAAGGATGTATTTACACTCCGGGACGGGAGGCCTTTTTCTCCCCAGTATCTGGAAACCCGCTTAAAATTCAGCCCCTATGTAAAAGACTCCTGGGTGATCGGAGATAAAAAAGACTATATTGCAGCGGTCATTTGTATCGATTACTCTGTGGCGGGTAAATGGGCGGATGAAAAAAAGATCAATTATACGAGTTATCAGGAACTTTCTCAGTTAGATCAGATCTATAACCTGGTGGAAGCGCAAATACGCAAAGCCAACAAGGACCTGCCGGAATCGGCAAGAGTGGTAAAATTCGTTAATCTGTATAAGGAGTTCGATGCCGACGATGATGAACTTACACGGACCAGAAAATTGCGTCGGGCATTTGTGGAAAAAAGATATAATAATATAGTGAATGCTCTTTATTCTGAAAATAACATGGTGCATATCGACACCACGATTACGTATGAAAACGGGAGACAAGCGCATATTAATACCGATCTTCATATTAGAAAACTAACGGATTGACCATTGAAGATTGAAAATTGAAGATTTTTAAATGTAATGCTTGGAGATTCATTGTTGAAAGAAGCCGAAGAACTGACAGCTATCTTTATTTCCATCAGAAAAACTGCAAGATCTAAGGATGATAAGTAAATTGCAATCTTGAAGATTATGTAAATTGATTTTAACAATTGTCAATCTTCAATTGTCAATTTTATAGGGGAGCTAAGCATGGAACTGTTTTTGATGACGATTACTACGGGCATTATGGTTGGCGGTATCTATGCCCTTGTCGCCCTTGGATGGGTGTTGATATATAAATGTTCGGGTGTGCTGAACCTGGCCATGGGGGAGATGACGCTTATAGGAGCTTATGTTTCTTTAAGCTTTTATTCTATGGGCATACCCTTTCTGCTGGCGCTTTTGTGTTCACTGATCATCGGTCTGATTCTGGGTATCCTGACCGAAAGAATTTTTTTAGACAAACTCATCGGCGAACCGGTTCTTACGGTTATCATGGTTACCGTTGGGCTTTCGTTTTTCTTTAAGGGAATGGTGGAACTCATATGGGGTACCGATACCCGTGTATTCACTCCACCGGTGTTCTCAATAGAGCCGGTTTACATAGGACCCGTCATTGTGGGTCAGGCGTATCTTTGGAGCTTTTTGGCAGCCATTATTCTTTTAATTATTTTTGTCTGCTTTTTTAAATATACCCGGTGGGGCCTTGCCATGCAGGCTACGGCAGACGATGAGATGGCCGCCCTTTCCATTGGGGTTAGTGCAAGATTTGTTTATGCAGCAGCCTGGGCCATCGCTTTTATGGCGGCCGGCGTAGGCGGGACCCTATTGGGCAATATCAATGGGCTTAACATATCTGTAGGGTACCTCGGTCTCCTGGTTCTGCCTGCGGTGGTGCTGGGGGGGCTTAATTCCGTGCCGGGTGCTATTGTCGGTGGTATTACCATCGGCATATTGCAGAATCTGTGCGGGGCGTATCTGGACAAATACTTTCCCGGCGGTATCAAAGAAATCGCCCCTTTTGCTTTTATGGCTGTTTTCCTGCTCTTTAAGCCTCATGGCTTATGGGGGTGGGAGCGGATTGAACGAGTATAACGCAATTGACGATTGATGATTGACAGTTTTTGATTTAAGGGAACAGGTATATTTTATTCAAATTATCAATTTTCAATCGAAAATTCTCAATTAAAAACGGAGTTTTTTATGTCAACAACCTGGCTTCCCTGCGGGGTTTACCATCAAAATTATGCTCAAGATCATGCCTGGTGGCAGGCCAGGTTTATCAAGGGCAAAATGATCCTGCTCTTTGTCATTTTGTTTGTCGGTGTTCCGCTGTTTGCAGATTCTTATTTGCTCAGTATTTGTAATCAGGTGGGCTATACCATTCTCGGCGCTTTAGGGGTTCAGCTTTTAATCGGCTTTTGCGGCCAGATAACCTTGGGTCATGCTGCATTTATTGCGGTGGGCGCCTATACAAGCACCCTGCTTATCCTTGAGTTTCCATGGCCCAAATTAATGATAGATTACGGCATTGCTTATCCGTTTAGTATCATTATCGCTGCAGTTGTAGCCGGTATCTGGAGTGTTTTGTTCGGACTTCCGTCTGCTCGGGTAAAGGGATTTTATTTGATTTTAACCACCATGGCTGCACAGTTCATCACCGTAGATTTTATTATCACCCAATATGTCAGCCAGATCGGTGGACGAGGACAGGCGTTTTCTTTACCTCCGGGGACCATTAAGGTAGGACCGTGGGTTATTGACAGTGATTTTAAAGTATATTTAATGATGCTTGTCCTTGTTATTTTCTGTGTGACCATCACGGTCAACCTTCTGAGATCAAGAGTTGGCCGGGCCTGGGTGGCCATACGTGACAATGACATTTCTGCGGAGGTTATGGGAATCAATGTTGTCAAATATAAACTTCTGGCTTTTTTTATGGCCGGATTTATCGGTGGGATTGCCGGGGCGTTCTGGATCAGCAATCTTGCCGCCATAAGCCCCGAACACTTTCCCTGGTTCTGGTCTTTGTGGCTGGTGGGTGTGATCCTTATCGGCGGGGTCGGCTCGATCTACGGAGCCATCTTTGGATCCATATTCATGGTCGTAGTAATGGAGGTTTTACAATTCGCCATCATGCCTCTTGCAGATATTTACCCCAAACTGTTAATGGATTTTTTGTTTATTAAAGAGGCGGTATTTGGTCTGTCCATATGCATGTTTATGATGTTTGAACCCAATGGGTTGGCCTATCGGTGGTGGCAAATTAAAAATTATTTTAACCTGTGGCCCTTTTCGTATTAGCCAAAATTAACTTTGTGTCCTGGTATCTTTGTGGCAATGTTTTTTCCCGGCTTGTCCGGGGTGTAAAAAAGGAGGTGATAACCGAAGGAATTTGGCAGAAACCCGATGAAAATCACACTTTCATAAGAAGGGGGGAAAGAGAATATGTTCGCTAAAAATATGTGGTCAAAGTTTATAATATCATTATTTGTAGTGGCCCTTGTTGCTGGATTTTCTCCTATGGTCGGAGCCGAAATAATTAAGGTAGGATCCCTCAACGACATGACCGGAGCAACCTCGGATGTGGGCAAGGATTATGCTCTGGGCATTGCAGAAGCGATTCACTATGTAAATGATAATGGCGGGATAAACGGCAAGCAGATCAAACTATATCAGTTTGATTACGGTTACCGTATTCCCGAAGCCCTGACCAAATACAACCTGTTTAAGCGTCTGAAATGCGTGGCCATCCTGGGATGGGGAACCGGTGATACCGAAGCATTGGCACCGACGGTTGCTAAAGACAAAATACCATATGTATCAGCATCTTATTCCGGGCATTTATGCAAACCGGAAAAGACACCCTACAATTTGTTTTTTGCAACGGACTATTCGAGTCAGTCAAGGGGACTCATCACTGCATGGTTTGATAAGAAATGGCCTCAAAAACCCGATTATGGCAAACGAAAACCCAGAATTGCCATGTGTTATATGACGGCTTCACCGTTCAGCAGTGCATCCATAAAGGCCGCAAAGGAACAGGCGGAAATACTGGGTTTTGAAATCGGTCCTGATCAGGACGTATCCTTATTTGCAATTGACACTAAGAGTCAGATTCTGGCATTAAAAGAATTTAAGCCCGATGTGCTTCTTCATACCAATACGGTGATGTCTGTTGCGGCAACGCTGCGTGATGCTTATTCGCTGGGGCTGGGCGCAGATCATGTCATTAAATGCTGGGGGTATGATGAAAATCTTCCCAAGCTGGCAGGAAAGGCGGCAGAGGGGGCTATGGGATGTGCTCCGTGGGCGTTTTTCGGACTTGATGTTCCTCTGATGGACAAGGTTATCGAATATGCCAAGAAGTATAACCCGGGCGTGCCTCTGGAAAAACGGACCATACATACCGTCCAGGCATGGGCAAGTGCGCTGGGACTTGCGGAAGCCTTGAAGCGGGCGGATAAGGCCGGAGATTTGTCCGGGGAAGGGATCCTCAGAAAGGGTTTTGAGACAATGAAGGACTATGAGATTGGTCTTGGCATTGCGCCGGTAACATTTACGGCAACAGATCACAGGTCCCAAAGCCAGGCAAAAATCTATGAATACAAAAATGGGAAATTTTCACTGATTGATAAAGTTGACCTGAAAAAAAGATGGCCTGATAAATGGGCCAATGAATGGCTTGGATGGTAAAAAGGAGGTCTTCAGGCTTTGTCCAATGAGGAAATGATCTTAAAGATCAATAATATTGAAGTTAAGTACCACGAGGTCATTCTGGTAATAAAAGGGGTTTCCATTGAGGTTCCCAAAGGGGGGATTGTGGCCCTTTTGGGCGCCAATGGCGCCGGAAAGAGTACGACTTTAAAGGCAATTTCCGGTTTGCTGAAACACGAAGACGGCGAAGTGACCGATGGATCCATTGAATTCATGGGCGAGCGCATTGACAAGATAAAGGCCGAAAAGATTGCCAAAATGGGTATCGTTCAGGTCATTGAGGGGCGCAGGGTATTTGAGCACCTCACGGTAGAGCAGAACCTGAAGGTGGGCGCCCATTTGAGAAAATACGGCAGGTCGCTCAAGGAAGGGCTTGATATGGTATATAACTACTTTCCACGGCTGAGAGAAAAGCGCAACGAAATCGCCGGCTTTATCAGTGGTGGAGAGCAGCAGATGACGGTTGTGGGGCGCGCTCTGATGACCAGCCCAAAACTGATCCTTTTGGATGAGCCTTCCATGGGGTTGGCCCCGCTTCTTATCCATGAAATCTTCAATATTATTAAAAAGCTTAACCAGGAGGAGCAGATATCAATTCTTCTGGTGGAACAAAATGCCAAGCTTGCCCTTAATGTTGCGCCCTATGCCTATGTGATGGAGAACGGTCGCATTGTTATGGATGATACTGCCGAGAAACTTAAGGAAAATCCGGATATCAAGGATTTCTACTTGGGAATGACCGATATTGGTGGAAGAAAAAGTTTTCGGGATGTAAAGCACTATAAGCGAAGAAAAAGATGGCTTACCTAACCCTTTAATAGAATAAGGGAGGAATAAAATGCATAGAAAGTCAATTATACTTAACTGTTTGAATGTTCTTTCCATTGTCTTTTTGCTTGCAGGTTGCGCCGGAATCAAGGCAAAACCCACACAACAAAATTTCAATGCGCCGGTGGTTACGTTAGACTCCATGGAAGTTGCCCATGCTTTTGGATACTGGTATTTCTCAAATAAAGTTCAACCCACCAAAGGAAATCCGGATGACGTCGGGGCCCCCCTTAATCTGGCGTTTATCTTTAACGTTGAAAACCCGAATGAGTATCCGGTCAAGATGGAAAATTTAAAGTTTACCATCGCCTTTGAAGAGTTTGAACTGAACACGGTCAGCTCCACTGATACCATGTGGATCCCGGCGGGCAAGACAAACCAGCTGAGAGTGAATGCTCATTTTGATGTGAGACAGTCACTTTTGAGTTTACTGGTTACTGGCGGGTTCAAGCTAAAGGAAAAAGAAACCGATGCTTGGGCCCAGCTTGAAAAATGGTGGACAGAGATTCCTCAATATTCTGTTCCGGTTCATGTCAAAGGCGGTGCTGCTGTTTTCAAAGCAGGCGGCCTGACCCAGGTGGCGACTTTTGAAGCGACCTTTCCTGAACAGGTAACACCTTAAATTTGCATTATCTTTATGGAAAAAACTTAATGCGGATTTAATTGAAAAACAGAACATAACTTCTTTAAAAATGCAGGTTGCGTGTTCCAACGACAAAAACACAGAACGCGCAATCTGTTTTAATTCAGTTATCCGAAATGTTTATTTTGCACTGGAAAACCGGGTCCTCTGGGCCTCCGGCTCCGATTCTCTCCGAGGCGTAGGATTGTAACTCTACGAGCCGGAGGCCAGCCCGCAGGGCTTACAGGATGGCCTCCGGCCTGTGGGGTTTACTACGCCCCGGAGGGCTTCCGGCTCGTAAAGCCTACAGCTCGGAGAGAGGGTAGAGCCTACACCTCGGAGAGCCAGGTCAGAGTTCTCCGGTTCCGCCATGGAGTTTGGTGTCTTAAATCACAAATCTCAAGAACACCGCCAGAAAACCGGCAGGCAGGCAAATTCCAAACCGAAATATCGAGGTATAAACATGGGTCTATACGATTTCACTTTTTATGATCTTATCCGTCGCAATGCGGTATGTTTCAATGAATCCCAAGCATGGTTCGAAGCCGACGACGACCGGAGTGTAACATTTAACCGGTTTAAAGAGATGGTCGATCGCCTGGCCTGCGGTCTGCAGAGATCCGGCATTAGAAAAGGCGATCGCATCGGAGTGCTAGGAAAAAACAGCCTTGAATATTTTTTACTTTACGGAGCGGCGGCGGCATTGGGGGCCATTATCCTGCCGATCAACTGGCGTCTTTCAGCTGATGAAATCATTTTTAACCTGAATGATGGTTCGCCGGCAGTTGTTTTTGTCGATCCGGAGTTTCAAGAACTGGTCCATGGTATAAAAAATAATCTTCTTTCAGTAAAAAATTATTACACCCTCAAACCCGGTGACGGCGATTTTATCAAGTTTGATTCTTTGATGAATAGCCAGGGTGATTTAAAAGCGGCGGATGTTTCCAATGATGATGGGTTTGTCATTATTCATACTGCGGCGGTCCAGGGAAAACCCAAGGGCGCGTTCCTGAGTCATGGCAATTTATTATGTGTGGGGTTGCAGTTGAATTACTGCTTTAACCTGACGCCAGAAGACGTGCATTTAAATTTTTTGCCCATGTTTCATGTGGGCGGTATTTTTATGGCCACAAACAGTTTCCAGGCCGGTGTACTGAATGTCAACATGAGTAAATTTGATGCCAAAAGAGCGGTCGAACTTATAGAAGAAAAAAAAGTATCTTTATTTTTTGAATTTTCGCCCATACTTGTCTCCATCCTTGAAGCCCATGAGCAAACCGGCAAAGATATCAAAAGCATCAGGGCCGTGATGGGTATGGATATACCGGAGACCATCGAGAAATATCAGAAAGCCACCGGCGGAACCTTTTACAGTATTTATGGGCAAACAGAAACAACCGGTTTGGCGACCCTGGGGCGTTACGATGACCGACCCGGTTCTGCCGGTAAAATGATTCCCTTCGGAGAGGTAAGGATTGTCGATGATTATGATCGTCCGGTTCCGAGCGGGCAGGTGGGTGAAATCATTATGAAGGGACCTTTGATCTTTAAAGGATACTGGAATCTTGCAAAAGACACAGCATACACATTCCGAGAAGGCTGGCACCATACCGGAGATTTGGGCCGTTTTGATGAAGATGGATTTTTGTGGTTTTCAGGCCGTAAGGCCGAAAAGGAGCTTATCAAACCGGGTGGTGAAAACGTTTATCCCGCAGAGGTTGAAAAAGCGATCCTCCAGCATCCATCCATTGAAAAAGTCGTTGTTTTCGGAGTCCCTGACTCAAAGTGGAAAGAAGGAATCAAGGCGGTCTGCCGGTTAAAAACGGGTAAACATATGGAGCCTCAGGCGCTGATTAAATTTGTGAGTGAACGTATGGCCAGCTACAAGAAACCCCAATATGTGGAGTTTGTTAATGATTTTCCCTGTCTGGAAGATGGATCACCGGACAGGGTTAAAATAAAAGAACTGTATGGAGGCAAATAGAAAAATTAATCGCGAAGATACACTTTTCTGCTGTACTCACCATGCAGGCTATGGGCCCGTAAAAAATAAATCTCCCAATAAAAACCCCGTTCGCTTTCAGGAGTGCAGGATGACATACAAAAGATCCAATCAGGTTCTGTCTTCTTTGCGGATTTTCTTAGGATTTTTCACTAGGGTCGGTATCATGGTTTTGTTCCCATTTACGGCGTCTTCTAATGATGACCTGCGCATAAGTGTTGTTTACAACAATGTCGCTTTTTCTGATGAAATGGAGCTGGACTGGGGTTTTTCCTGTGTTGTCCGGAGTCCCGACAGAACGATTCTTTTTGATACCGGTGGTGAGGGAAGAATACTTCTTAAAAACATGGCAAAACTGGGATTAGATCCTCTAGAAATAGAGGCCGTATTTCTATCGCACAAGCACGGGGACCACATTGGAGGCGTGACCGACTTTCTCAGCCAGAATCCGAAAGTCGCGGTATACGTTCCGAAATCTTTTTCTTCTACCTTACACGAGAGAATCAAAAATCCATACACCAAAATCATACCTGTGGGCGGGCCAATCAGATTATACGAAAACGTTTATAGCACGGGTGAAATGGGAACATGGCTTAAAGAACAAAGTCTTGTACTGGATACGTTCAAGGGTGCGGTTGTCATTACAGGTTGCGCACATCCCGGCATACTCGATATTGTGAAAAAAGCCAGACAGCTGGTACACAAAGACATTTGTCTTGTCATGGGCGGTTTCCATTTGTTAAATAAGAATGCTTCCGAAATTGACGCGATAATCCGTGCGTTAAAGGAAATGGGAGTTCAAAAAATAGCGCCAAGTCATTGCACCGGTGAACAAGCTGTTTTGCGGTTCAAAAAAGCCTGGGGAGAAAACTTCATTCCCGGAGGGTGTGGTGCTCAGTTTAGTCCATAAGAAAAGATCCTGGCCCAGCCTCTGGCCCATAGGGCCTGAGGGCCCGGAGGGAGGACCAGGCTTTGGTTATCCCCAGAGGGGACTTGCTATATTGGAAGTTTCAAAAATCACAAATACCAAATCACAATTATTTTACCCTGTTCAACAATGCTTCGCATTAAATCTTCGATTTATTT
>CAYPIW010000164.1:0-4005 GCA_964410925.1 uncultured Desulfobacteraceae bacterium | reverse complement strand
CTGATAAATGGTTCCGGCTAAAATACCGGCAATAAATCCGGAACTGAAATTAACCCTGGTATTGGGCATTAAAATATAAATAAATATAAAAAGTATCCATACGAGACAATACGGCACAAGTTTCAGAATTAAAAATATGACCGGACTGAACACGCCGATCAGCGCCACTTTTTCAGTGATTAATGTAATTTGGGTTGTTATAAACACCGCAGCACTGCTGGACAGGATGATGAGCAGGGGAGAGATCAGGACAATGGAAAGGTAATCACTGGATTTTCGCCCATAAGTCCGGGGGGTTTTTACCTTCCAGATATTATTGAAGGAATGCTCGATATGGCTCAAGAGTTTAATTACGGTCCATAAAAGAAAAACGATGCCGATACCGGCGATCACGCCGCCTTTCGTAGTTTCGAGCAGAGAGCGGGCAAAATCAAAAATACGTGTCATCACTTCTTCCTGCCCGGGGAATTTTTCCAATAACTGTTTTTCGAGAAGGTTTTGAAATCCAAAACCTTTTGCAATTCCGAAGGCCATGGCAATTAACGGAACAATGGAAAGTACGGAATAAAAGGTCAGTGCCGATGCCTGTAAGGGACATTGGTCCTGTCCGAATCCGCGAATCGCCAAAAGAAGAATCCGGAATAGTTTGATGAAAAAGTATTTCGTGCGGGAAAGATCTTTTTTTCGAATTCTCCAGATGTCGGTTTTGATAAAATGAATGATTTTCGATTTTAAGCTCATGATGAGTGTTTTAGCGGCCTTAATTTCAGAACTCCTGAAACCTGAAACCTGATTGCAAGGCTTTTGCTTAAAAAATGAATAAGTTAATAGTTAATGGGTGAAAACCATTTTAACAAATCGGTAATGCTCCCACGAGAACCGACTAACTGACACAAACCCGGCGTATCTCGGTTGTATCGGTCAACCCTTGCAGCACCTTGGAAATACCGTCTTGTACCAGAGTGGTCATACCTTCTTGGGATGCCTGGGCAAAGAGTTCCTCGGGAGAGGCCTCTTTTTTGATCATTCTTTTTATTTTCTTTGTTCCTTCCATCAATTCATGAATTCCGAGTCTTCCTTTATACCCGCTGCCGTAACACTCGTCACAACCCTCGGCCTGGTAGATAAAGGTTTCCGGAGTCAGTTTAAGACCGGAAGCATCAAAACTCTCTTTGCCGTAAAGCTTTTTGATTACAGTAATGTCTTCGTCTGAAGGGTGATATTTTTTTTTGCATTTTGGACACAGCACCCTTGACAGTCTTTGGGCCAGCACCGCTTGAAAAGCATCTGAAAAATTAAGCGCATTGATACCCATGTCCAGCAGGCGGGTGACGGTTTCCGGTGCATTATTGGTATGCAAAGTTGAAAATACCAGATGTCCGGTGAGTGATGCCTCAACCGCGATGGAGGCGGTTTCTTTGTCTCGCATTTCGCCGATCATAATTACATCGGGATCGGCCCTTAAAAACGCTCTCATGATTCTTGCAAAATCAAGACCGATTTTGAACTGGCATTGAACCTGCCGCAGGCCGAGCTGGGTAATTTCCACGGGGTCTTCCGCAGTCCATATCTTTATCTCGGGTTTATTGATATATCCGAGAGCTGAATGAAGAGTGGTGGTTTTTCCGGATCCGGTGGGTCCTACAACCAGGAAGAGTCCGGTGGGTTGGGAAATGACATTTTTAACGATGTTAAGGTTTCTATCATTTAATCCCACATCGTCGAGTTTTCTGGCGCCGGCTTCGGCCAGAATTCTCAAAACCACGTCTTCATACCCGCCGACAGTAGGAAGTGTGGCAATTCGAAGCTCAAACGGTTTGACCCCCTTGCGCTTGAATTTGATTTTGCCGTCCTGGGGGAGACGCTTTTCAGCAATATCAAGCCCACCCATAATTTTGATTCTTGAAAGGATAGCTCTGGCATGGGCAATCGGCACCTGCAAAAAATCCTGGCAGACCCCGTCAATTCTGAAGCGGATGCCGGCGGTCTTGGTCAAAGGGGACGGTTCGATATGGATATCCGAGGCATCTTTTCTGTATGCCGAAATAAGAATCTGATCCACCATTCGTACGACCTGGCTGGAGGATTCATCGAACTCTTCGACAATATCGTCTTCTTCACCTTCCTCAAACTCGATTTCCGGCATGATGTCAAAGCGGTTCACAGCATGGTCCTCGGTAATATCCCTGGTTTCATGCCTTCTATCAAAAAAGTATTTTATAATTTTTGCGATATCTTCTTTTATACCGACAAAATACTTGATATTGTTTGTATATATCAGAGCCGCTATGTGATCGGTTTTAATTAGGTCCGCAGGATCATCAATCAAAATATCTACGGTCCCGCTTTTCATGTCCCAATTCAGCGGAACCCAGCTATACTGTAAAAGAAAAGATTGTTTCAGCTTGGTTAACAGTTCATAAGGCACCGGCATATCCGGATTAAAGGAGATGAAAGGACACTTGAAGAACAGAGAAAGGGATTTTCCAATCTTTTCTTTTTCTATCCTGTTCTGTTCCATAAGGACATATTCTACACTCTTTTTTGTTTTTTTAGATATTGCCAGGGCGTTTTGAAGCTGGGTCGTCGTAACCAGTTTGGATTTGATAAGGTAAGTGTATCTGGAATCATAAGCCCGGCCGCTTTGGAGCAATTCAGTCCGAGTATGCAATCCTTCATATCCGGGATCGATTTTTTTAACAGAATCGTAAAGTTCTATTGCAAGATCCGAATGACCCCGCTTTTCCATCTCGGCACCCAGCGCGAAATTAATATTGGATTGATCTGTGTCACTTAACTCTCTTTCTTTAATCAGTTTTTCAATGTGATCCATGACCCTGGACGGCGAATGGATTGCAAACAAGCATTCTGACAAGTCTCCGATGATTTTTTCAGTTGCATACTCTTCATCAAAAAGTTTTGTATATTCCTCAGCAGCTTCTCTAAAGAGGCCCAATTCCTTTAAAGACGACGCGCTGGTAAGAATTGCGGAGGCTGTTTTTTCGGAATCCGGAGTCTGACCCATATGGGAAATGTCCTGATTAAACACGGATCGATCTTCTTTTTCAATCCGTTCGATATCCTCTTTTAACCGGGTAATTTTTTCCTGGATGGTTTTTTTGATATCCGGATCGAGTTCCGTGCAAACAAAAGGTATTTTTTCATATATTTCAAGGGATTCCGCAAAAAGTCCCTGGGATCTGTAAGCCTCGGCCTCTCTTATTTTCAGATTAACATCCATGTTTACAGTTTTTCCTTTATTGAGGCCACTGTTAAAGATATAGCTTTCTTAACGGTTTCAACCACATTAAAGCCGGTTACGGTACTTGCTTCAAAAGAAGGTGCCAGCAGTTGATTGTTCAAGTCCTTTTCCAGTGTGTTATAAGATAAAAGGGGAATATTCTGTTCCGCCAGATCTCTTTTGTTATACTGAAAGACAAGAGGGGTCTGATGAATATCTTTCCCAAGTATCGCCAGATTTTCTTTGAGTTCCTGCAGGGACGCGATGTTCAATTCTTGCCTGAGCACCATGGAGTCCGCCACAAAAACGATACCATCCACTGCTTTTAAGACCAGTTTTTTAGTGGTATTGTGTTTAACCTGTCCGGGTACGGTGTAAAGTTGAACTTTAATTTTATACCCTTTTACCATACCGATTTCCAAAGGTAAAGAATCATAAAACAGGGCACTGTCTCCGTTTGCATCTATGGATGCCAGCTTACCTTTGATACGCTTTTCAAATTTTTTGTAGAGATACTTCAGGTTGCTGGTCTTCCCGGCTCTACCTGGACCGTAGTAAACTAATTTTACCTCAGCCTCCTTTTTATCCAGATTGATTAATGCCAAAACAGT
Organism: uncultured Desulfobacteraceae bacterium; assembly: GCA_964410925.1. Classification (GTDB taxonomy): domain Bacteria; phylum Desulfobacterota; class Desulfobacteria; order Desulfobacterales; family UBA11574; genus S5133MH16. The sequence goes on along the minus strand of CAYPIW010000164.1, from coordinate 153 downwards.
TCCCTCATACGGTTAATCAATTCATAGAAAATTCAAGTCAACAAGTTATTTGTATTTTGTTTCAGACAGGTAACCCCTTGCGAGCGGGTGCATGACCAGTTTGTTAATTGCTATCCAAGACTTTTTTGGTGTCAGGTGTCAGGTATCACAGCT
>CAYPIW010000163.1:0-43154 GCA_964410925.1 uncultured Desulfobacteraceae bacterium | reverse complement strand
CTCTAAATAATGGGGTGTTTGGAAAATTCCTTTTGATATACAAGTAAAGAATGCATAAAAATGAAAAATTCCTTATTTGAAATCAACATTCCAATATTCTCTCCGAGCCGTAGGCTCTACGAGCCGGAGGCCATCATTTTTACCCAGTGAAACTTTTTTCTATTTCACCGGGGCCATGGAAACGGCATAAATCAGGAGCTATTAAAAAACATTTAATTTTAAACAATTTTAGAATTTCCGAGAGGTTTTTAATTGTGTTATATCTCGGTCTTTTTCTTATGATCCAGAATCATTCCGCCGCCCAGGAAACAAAGTCTTCGGGTTATAATTTTATGACCACGCCTGACAATCATCAGATTCGCTATGGTATTTGGTATTCCCATCACCTCAAAAAAAGCGGTTCGCTTATTCTGCTGAATGGCAGAAAAGAATTCATGGAAAAGTATGCGGAAACTATCCGCGAATTGAATCAGAGAGGCTTTAATGTATATAGTCTTGACTGGCGCGGACAGGGCCTTTCATCCAGAATGCTGGCAAACAGACATAAAGGATTTATTAAAAACTACGATAATTATTTGGATGATCTGAACCTGTTTATCAGAAAAATTGTTCGGCCCCGGGCCGACATCCCGCTGATTTTCCTTTCCCACTCCATGGGGGGGCATATCGCGCTGCGTTTTATTCATGAGCATCCGGAACTCGTTGATAAAGCGGTGCTGGTATCGCCGATGATCGATATTTTGACGTCGCCCCTGCCCGGATGGTTTGTCAGGTTAATCGCCCGGGTTGCAATAAAAGCGGGTCTGGATCATGCTTACATCATAGGTTCAGGGGATTATGCCGTTGAAAAATTTAAAGACAACAGACTGACTTCAGATCCGAAACGTTTTATGGATGAAAACAAGGCAATCGTTGAAAATCCCGCCCTTGCGCTGGGCGGCGTGACCTATGGATGGCTCTCAGCAACATTTGAATCCATAGATATTCTTACCGAACCGGATTTTGCTAAAAAAATCACCACACCGATTTTGATTGCCAGCGCCGGATCTGATCGGGTCGTCTCTATCAAAGCCCAAAAGACCATCTGCTCTTTACTGCACAATTGCCGCTTCGCTGAAATTACCGGCGCGCGTCACGAAATTCTTAAAGAAACAGATGCCGTCCGGTCAATTTTCTGGAATGAATTTGACAGATTCACCCAGATTCAGGAGTAAACCTTTACATAAATTTTATGTAGTTTACGTCATAATTCTACATATTTTGAAATAAATATTCACAACCATCCCTCCGGTTTATAGCATATAACCATTTGATATTTTTATTTATATATTTTATTCGTTTTGCATGGTTTTTGCGGTGATATCTTGGCATAGAAGATAATTTACTAATTCATTGGGAAGGACTTTTTTAAACATGAAATCCATAACTGACACCTGAAACCAAATACCCATTGCAATCTTAACAAACAACCGTCTTGATTTACACCCATAATAGAAATAGTTGAAGTTAATGGCGTCATATGATATCCGGCTTGAAAAATAACATGAGATGTTTTTTTACAAGGAGTGAATCAATATTCAATGTTTTTGATTGCCGGTGTTTCTCCTAAAACAAAAATTCTTGACCCTAACCCAAGAATTTGCCCGGTGTGCGGTCTGGCCCGGGCTTATTATAAACGGGTGGATCACTATTTTAATTTGTTTTTCATTCCGATTTTACGGGTCAAAAAGGGCAAGCCGTTTATCATGTGTGACCGATGCGAAAGAACGGTACCTGAATTTAAAGAAGAATATGGTCATTCGGCAGGCCGAAAAAGTGTAACGTGTCCTTATTGCGGCAAAGATTTGGATGAGAATTTCATGTACTGCCCATATTGTGGCAAGCATCTGTAGATGAATCCCCCTTCTCAAAATATCACGAATAATACTCTTGAACGCCACGTCGTACTGGTTGAGCCGGAGGTGCACTGGAATACCGGAAATATTGGGCGCACCTGTCTTGGAGTGGGCGCCTTTCTGCATCTGATTAAACCGTTGGGTTTCTCCCTTGAAAGCCGAGAACTTAAAAGAGCGGGTCTGGATTACTGGCACAAAGTCAAACTTTCGGTCTGGGACGATTTTAAAAGTTTTCAGGAAAACATGTCCCCGCAAAAAGACGACATCGCACTATTTACCAAACACGGAACAACGCCCTTCTGGTCCATGAAACCTTCCGGCAGGCTTTTTCTAATATTCGGATCTGAAACAAAAGGACTCCCGCAATCCATCATATCTTTATATAAACATGCCACTTACCATATCCCCATCACTGATGACATCAGGTGCCTGAACCTGTCCACCACGGTGGGAATCGCACTGTATGAAAGTTTGCGTGAAAAAAAATAGGGCCCGAAATAAATCCAGGCCCTATTAAATATGTTAAATCAGATAGTTGCTGTTCTGTTTAGAACAGTCCCGTAACCTTACCGGTTTTCACATCCACATCTACCCTTCGGTAGGCCGGGTTGGAACTGGTTCCGGGCATCAGGCTGATGGCGCCGCAGCAGGGGCACAGGAACTTGGCGCCGGAGAAGATCAACACGTCGCGAATCGGAAGGGTCCAGCCCTTGGGCGTACCCTTGACCGCGGGGTCATGGGTCAGAGACAGGTGTGTCTTGACCATCATGGTGGTGTAATCATCGTACTTGGAATCGTTTTCGAGCATCTTGGCCTTGGCTTCAGCTTCGGGGGTCCATGCCACGCCGTCCGCACCGTAGACGTTTTTGGCAATGAGGTCGACCCGATCACGCAGCTTGGTTTCTATGGGATACAGGAACTTGAAGTTTGGTTCCTGTTCACAGGCTTCGATGACCGCATCGGCAAACTCCAGAGCGCCGTCGCCACCGTCGGCCCAGTGGGTGGAAACCGCACAACGGGCACCGGCTTCTTCGGCAAATTTGCGGACCATGGCGATCTCGGCCTTGGTGTCCGTATGGAAGCAGTTGATGCAAACCACCGGATTAATGCCGGACATCCGGATGGTGTTGATATGATGGACCATGTTCTGAACACCCTTTTCCAGCAGGCCCAGGTCCTCTTTCTGGTACTCTTTGGGCAGTGCCAGGCCGGCCACGACCTTGGGTCCGCCGCCATGCATCTTTAGAGCGCGAATCGTGGTGGTGAGGACCGATACATGGGGTTTCAGTCCGCTGTAGCGGCATTTTACATTCCAGAATTTCTCAAAACCGATGTCGGCGCCAAAACCGGACTCTGTTACATGGTAGTCAAAAAGCTTAAGACCGACCCGATCGGCAATAATGGAAGACTGTCCCACAGCGATGTTGGCAAAAGGCCCGGCGTGAATCATACAGGGTTGATACTCAGCGGTCATCATCAGTGTGGGGTTAATGGTGTTGCGCATCCAGGCGGTCATCGCGTTGCCCACTTCCAGGTCGGCGGTGGTGACTACTTTACCGCTCTTGTCAAAGGCCAGGGTAATGTTGTTCAGCTTTTCGCGCAGGTCGGCCAGGTCGCGAACGATGGAAAGAATCGCCATAAGTTCGGAACTCACTGCGATTCCGAATCTTGACTGCATGACAAAGCCGTCGTATCTGCCCCCCAGACCAATGACGATATTTCGCAGGGATTGGGCGCAAAAATCCATGATCCAGCCCATCTCGACCCGGGTGGGGTCGATATTAAACCTGCGCATGTTGGTGAGGCGGGCAAGCTGCTCGTCATTGTAGTTCCGTTCGTGCTGCATTCTGGAGGTCAGGGCGACCATAGCCAGGTTATGGGCGTTCATGATATCATTGATGTCACCGGTCAGGCCCATGGAGAATTCAGTCATGGGAATAATCAATGAGTTGCCGCCGCCGGCCGCAGTCCCTTTAATGTTCATGGTAGGCCCGCCCGAAGGTTGCCGCAGACAACCGCCGACATTCTTGCCGCGTTTTCCCAAACCTTCCATAAGGCCACAGGAAGTCGTACTCTTGCCTTCACCTAACGGGGTGGGGGTGATGGCGGTCACTTCAATGTACTTGCCATCAGGCGTGTTTTTCAACCGATCAATAATCTTAAGGAAATCCAGCTTGCATAATCTTCCCATGGGCAGGATCTCGTCCTTTTCCAGAGCCAGTTTTTCCCGCCAGTCGTCGGGATAAGGCATGTTTTCTTCGGCCGCTTCCGAAATCTGCCAGTCGGCCATTTCTACCGCGTTGTAAGCCATTTAATCAATCCTCCTCTATTCTATTAAGGTTAATAAAACACAGGAACCCGGTATCCGACCAAGGTTCGCTCAGCTTCAGTAAAAAAATATTTACTTCCCTTTTGTGTTGCAAGTTACGGTCTTTTAAGTAAAATCATAAGAAATTCAAATCGGTAAGCAAAAACAAGCTATTTATATCGAACACCGCAATAATGCAAAAAAAATTGATATTGTCAATAGAAAAATGAATTTAACGTTGCAGCTGATTCAGTCGAAAATAAAACCCTTTGTTCTGCATGAGTTCTGTATGATTTCCCTCCTCAACAATTTTTCCTCTGTTCAGCACAATAATCTTGTCCGCCCCCCGAGCCGTTGAAAGCCGGTGGGCGACAATGATGGAGGTTCTGTTTGTCATGAGATTAAATAGAGCGTCCTGTATTTTCTGTTCGGTTTCCGAATCAATATATGAGGTGGCTTCATCCAGTATAATAAGCTCCGGATCGCGTGCAAAAGCCCTTGCAATGGACAGTAACTGGCGCTCGCCGCTTGAAATGGACGCCCCCCCTTCAGAAAGCACCGTATCCAGGCCGTCGGGCAATCTGTCTATGAAGGGTTTGCAATTTGAGCGTTCTATAATTTGCTGCATCACGGTCTCTGAAATGTCGGTTTGGCCCAGAGTAATATTATTCCGTATGGTCTCCGAAAACAAAAAAGGATCCTGCATAACCAGCGCCATTTTGGCTCTTACAGAAGGAGAATATATTTTTTTGATGTCCATCCCGTTCACAAGAACCCGCCCGGATGCGGGGTCATAGAAACGGATAATCAGATTAATGATTGTAGTCTTCCCTGATCCTGTGGGTCCTACAATCGCCAGGGTTTCCCCGGCAGTGATGCTGAAGGAAACATTTTTCAGAACGGTTTCACCGGTAACGTAAGCAAAAAAAACATTTTCCAGAGACACTTCGGAAATTTTTTCCAAATTCTGTGGTTGAGTTTTTGAGCCGGATGGTGTGCCGGATTTGCCGGTAGGAATACACTGCGGCAGGCGCTCCGTACTGTCCATAATCAAAAATATTCTTTCCGCAGAAGCCATTGAATTTTGCAGGATATTGTATTTTTCAGAAATGTCCCGGATCGGTCTGAAAAACATCTTCATATAAGAAAGAAATGCAACCAGGGCGCCCAGGCTGATGGTTTCCGCCAGGACTTCGCCGCCGCCATAAAAAATCACAATAGCAATGGCGATTGCCCCCAGAAGCTCTATAACCGGCATAAACACCGCGAAAACATGGACCTGTCTCATGCCGGCCAGGTAGTGTTCATGATTCAGCTTTTTAAAATCAAGATAATTTCTTTTCTCCTGTAAAAACAGCTGGATCACCCTTATCCCGGCAATGGTTTCCGAAAATCGTGTATTGATCTCGGCGATTTTCGTCCGTAAGATTCTGAAGGCCTCCCTGGCCTGACCTGAAAAATGAATGGACGCATACAAAACAAAAGGGATTACCGTAAAACAGACCAGCGCCAGGTGCAAGTTAATACTCAGAAGAACAAGGGTGATCCCTGCCAATAGAAAAAGGTCCTTGAAAACAAATACAATCACCGAAGTGAACAGTTCATGCATGTTCTGAATATCATTTGCGACCCGAGTCACCAGACGCCCCACGGGATTGCGCGTAAAGAATGCAACCGAAAGGCTCTGGATATGGGCAAACAGTGTCATCCTCAGATCATGCATGATCATTTGGCCGGTATATTCCATGATGATGACCTGCACCATATTGAGGACAAACCCGGCCATGACCATGGCAAGGAAAATACCCGTAATAACAGTGACGCCGGCAAGATTATCTTTGCGCAGCGTTGCAAGATCTTTTTTCCTGATTTGAGAAAGATCGTCAAAAGAGATCCGCGCCAGAGAATCATTTATCTCGAACCGGTCGGAATATTTATTGACAATGGCCAGAATTGCAGGGTCGGTGATATCCGCCTCCAGGTATCTGATGGTATTTTCAGGCGAATCCGGGGGTTGGGTCACAGCGGATTCCGTTTGCGGTACAATATAGCGGTCGATAGCAATTTTAGTAATGTACGGAAGCGAAAGGTCCAGCAGGGTTATCAAAACAACTAAAATGATCGAGAAGAGCAACAGGAGGCGATACGGCAGGGTATACGGATACAGCCGTTTTAATAAGGTTACATCATAAGGCTTGCCAAGCTTTTTTTCCTCAAAATAACCGAAATCAGTGTGCATATGACTCTTCTATCTCCTGGAGACGGAATGTTTTTGCGTAATATTTATTCTGCGCCATCAACTCCGCATGATTCCCGGATTCTACCATACGACCCTTTTCAAGGGTGATAATCTGATCGGCAAACCGAAGTGCGGAAAGCCGGTGCGAAACAATGATGATAGTCTTGCACCCAGCCATGGACCGGAGGGTTTTTATAATGGTATCACCGGTTTCCATATCCACCTGACTGATGGGATCATCCAGTATCATAAGTATTGAATCCTTGAGCAACGCACGTGCCAGGGCAACACGCTGTTTCTGGCCTCCGGAAAGGACAATCCCCTTTTCCCCCACAAGGGTCTCGAAACCGTCCGGAAACGATGTTATGGTCTCATAAACAGATGCGGCTTTAGCCGCCCGGATTAATTCCGTATCTGTTATTTCTTTATTGCCGAACATTATGTTTTCACGAATTGTCCCGGCAAATAAAAAGGGTTCCTGGGGCATAAATGAAATCCCGGACCTCAAATCGCGAACCTTTAGACTGCGAATATCTATCCCGTCCAACAGGATACGTCCCTGGGATACGTCAAAGATCCTGGGAATCAGGTTTAAAAGGGTTGACTTGCCGCTCCCCGGAGGACCGACGATTCCCAGGATCTTCCCCGGATCCACGTTGATGTCAATTCCATCCAGAACCGAAAACGAGCCGGATTCATGCCCATCAGGTGCATAGGAAAAACTAACATTTTCAAAAACCACGGTTCCTTTAACCTTCTCCAGGATAACTGCCCCCGGCCGATCATCAATCTCCGGAAGCGTCTGAATGATCTTATGGATTCTGTCGAGTGATGCTTTGCCCCGCTGGATAAGGTTGGTTACCCATCCGACAGCCATCATGGGCCAGGTCAGGAGCCCGAGATAACTGATGAAGGCGACAAAATCTCCCGGCGTTATGGTAAAAGTTATGGTCTGCCTGCCTCCTAGAAAGAGCACGATGGCCAGGCTTAAGTTTGAGAAAAAAACCATCATGGGGAAAAATGATCCGGTAATTTTCACCAGACTTAAATTTTTATCGATATACTGTTTTGAAACCGATTCAATCCGGGATGCCGCCTCCTGTTGCCGGTTATATGCCTTTATAATACGGATTCCTGCAAACCGTTCTCTCACCCCTTCGGTTAACTCCGAAAACGCCCCTTGCACCTCCCCGTAGAGGCGATGCATTTTTTTACTGAAAAAACGGGTCCCCAAAACGATCATGGGCATGGGGATGAGCACAAATACGGTCAGTTTCACATTGATGTATGCCATAAACCCGATGGCTGCGGTACCCAGAACAACGGCGTCGGTGAGCGCCACCATGCCCATACCGGTGGCCATTCGGATATGTTGGATATCATTAGTGGCATGTGCCATGAGATCTCCGGTTTTGACATCACCGAAATATGAGGCGGAAAGGGTCTGAATATGGTGAAAAAGTTTGTTTCGCAAGCCTTCTTCCACCCGCCGGGACGCGCCGATGAGACAGCGTCGCCACAGATAGCGAAACATACCGATCAAAACGGCAATCCCCGTGATATAACATGCATAGGTTAACAGGGTGATGGTATCGACCCTGTAGGCGGTGAGATCGTCCACCGTCCATTTTATGATTCGGGGAATAAAAAGCTGCAAAAAATCAACCGTAACCAGACAGGCAAGGCCCAGCAAAATAAACCATCGCCTTTCCAACAGATAAGGTTTTATTAAATAGAATGATTTCATATTATTGAAAGTTCTGTGGTTTCAACAACTTTTTAAAAGATGAACGTCGAACATCGAACGTCTAATGTCAAACCTTGATGAATTCGCAAAAAGTCATGAAATACCGTTTTCAGTCATTCCGGCGAAAGCCGGAATCCAGTCTTTTCAAGAAGTTGTAGAGCATCTGGACTCCTCCCGGACTCGATCCGGGATCTACCGGAGTGACGACTTTTTGCGAATTCATCAATGTTGGATGCTTATATTTTTTAGTAAACCTTCTACATTTCTTCCGGTACAAAAATAACTTAGTGCTTATGGAGGAAAATCCCTAAGTTCGTTTTGGAGTCCACTGGCAATAAAATTATAAAGTATGACACGAGGTAATTTTGCTTTCAAGTATGAAGATGAAAAAAAGTGGGGAGTAGAGGCATAAGCAATAACTTTGACGAAGGGTCATTCCGGCGAAAGCCGGAATCCAGTCAAACAATCAGATGATACAAATCCTGCCAGTCTGGATTATTGCTCTCAATCAATTCCAATTTCCATTTTCGTTTCCAATCTTTCAATCGCTTCTCTCGAGTAATCGCAGTTTCCATGCTCCCGTGTAATTCGTACCAAACCAGTAGATGAACAGCGTAGCGTTTGGTAAATCCTTTTACCATATTATTTTTATGCTCCCACATCCTCTTTACGAGGTCTGAAGTCACACCGATATAGAGCGTACCATTTCGTTTGCTTGCTAAAATATATACCGCTGGCTGTTTATTCACTGATGCCTTCCTGGATTCCGGCTTAATCGTCATCCCGAACCCCGATCCGGGACGGAATGACAACCCCTAAATTCATAAGTTGTTATGGGGGATCATTGGTCATTAGGTAAGGGTTTGATGGGAAAGGTCGGCCCCCCGGGTTCCCGGGGGGCCGATTTTAACGCTAAAATGGTTTGAACGGCTCGATTTTCTTTCCGCACCGAGCGCAGATAACTTCTTTTTCCTCCACTTCTTCATTGGTCACGGGATCGGTAATGCCTCTCTGGGCCGTAACCATTTCCTCCATGTTGAGACATTGTCTGCAAACAATATCTCCTGCAATTATAGTGGCTGCAAAAACTTGTGCCATTCTTATCCTCCTTATCGTTCTGTAGTCCTACATTATTTCTCTCACTCCCGAGGGAGTGAGAGAAAATCATGATGCGCAGGGCAACTCCTGACTTTTTTTTATTTGGGCGGCCTCAGGTGGCGCCGCAAAAGTTTGCCGGTGGGGGTACGCGGCAGTTCATTCCGGTACTCAATAGCTCTGGGGAGCTTGTAGATGGCAATGTGATCCTTCAAAAATGTTTTGAGTTCTTCAAAAAGCTCGTCGCTGCCCTCATGCCCTTCTTTCAACACCACAAACGCCTTGGTAATCTGACCTTTATCAGGATCGGGAATGCCGACCACACCAGCTTCTGCAATGGCCGGATGTTTTTCTAAAGCCTCTTCTATTTCGGCAGGACCGATACGGTAACCGGAGCTTTTAATCATGTCGTCTTCTCGGGATACAAAGAAAATATTTCCGTCTTCTTTCATAAAGACCGAATCCCCCATCTGATTCCAGCCGTTGACGACCCCTTTTTTCTGGGATTTGATAAGCTTCCCGTCATCTTCGTAAGGCTTCCAGTAAAGGCTTCCCGAGGGTCCCTTGATAACCATGCTTCCGATTTCACCCGGTTTGCAGTCCTTCCAGTCCACATCAACCACCTTGCATTGTACGCCGGGGATAGGTTTACCGATGGAGTCGGGCACCGGCGCATCGTTCATTGTATTTGAAGTCACCAGGTGGAGCATTTCAGTCCCGCCCAGGCCTTCCCATATGGGCTGGCCGGTGAGTTCCTGCCATCCTTTCAGAGTTTCGGAACCTAACGCGTCACCGCCGGAAGTGTAAAGACGAACCGAGCTGGTATCATAATCCTTGAATTTCGGAAACTTCATCAACGCCCGGTATGCGGTGGGCAGACCGGTGAGAATCGTAATCTTGTGCTTTTCAATGAGTTCCAGCATGTCCGGCGGCGAGAACTTCGGAATCAGTGATATGGCCGCACCCCCTTCAAAGGGCATGAGCGTAAAAGTCCCGAAACCGGCGGCAAACGACACCGGAGCGGCACCACCCAATACATCGCCGGGCTTCATCTTGTAAACATGTTTGTTGACTAATTTGGTTTCTATGACAACCGGGCGAATAAAATGCACACATCCTTTTGGCATACCCGTGGTTCCCGAAGTATACAGCATAATACCGATGTCGTCACCTTTGAGCATGGTGGCTTTCAGATCCGGCGAACCCGCCTCTATCATCTCTTCATAGACCAAATTACCGGCGGCCTTTACTTCATCGGGCTTGCCGCCGATGGTAATGACTCTGGTGCCGCATTTGAAATTAGGCTTGGCTTGCTCAACCGGGGGCATGAGGGGGGCATTGACAATAAAAAATTTCATTTCCGCGTTATTGGCCACAAACGCCACCTCTTCGCCGGACCATAGGGGCGAGGTGGGCACCGGAATGGCACCGATTTTTTCAATGGCAAAGACGGCCACCAGTGCCTGAATCGAATTCACCAGACGAATACCCACACGGTCTTGTGCTTCAACGTTTTCTTTTTTTAAACTGTTTCCGAACTTATTTACCATTTTCTGGAGTTGAGCATAGGTGACGTTCTGGTCCATGAATTTGATGGCAACGTTGTCCCCCCGGCCTTCGCGAACATGGCGGTCGAGCAAAAAGTCGGCAAGATTCAATTCGTCCGGAGTATCTGCAAACTCTTCAGGAACCACATATTCAGGCCACAATTCTTTTGGTGGCAGCATATTTTCCGGTATTTTTCCCATAATAAAAACCTCCCTGATTTTAGTGTTGTCTGTTTTTAATGTAATTCGTTTCCATTACTCAACAACCGGTTTTATATCCCTGCCTGAGCCGGCAGACATGAGTTTAACCTGTTCTAAAGTCGAGTTTTACCAAAATTTTATCCCTGGTGACGTTTGGACAAACGTTCCGGGGCTATATGCTGAAAGCGTTCACCTCCTTTCAAAAGAAATTGTTGTGACCCATCGAAAAATTTCAGTTAGGATCATCGAATAGATGTGGTCAGAAAATTTTTCAAACAGTTGCCTATAAGATATCTCGCAACAAATTGCAAGCCAAAAAAACATTGGTGTTTAAAGCACTTTTCTTTTGTCCAAAACCGGAAAAAATGTTGAGTCCAATTTTTATCATTTTAACGAAATTAATAGATTATAATGTGCTCTTAAATATCTGATAATCCATATCTTGTATTTTATTCAATCACCGCCCTTTTTAAAAAAACAGGATCATATCCGGGTCCGGTCTTTTTTATCTGTTCAGGATTTTAACGAATCAGGTATATTAACCCTTAACAGCCGGGAGTAGAGGGTAAATTAAAAACTTTTTTTGAATAAAATTCATTTTTTGTTCTTGACAAAACTTCTAAACAATTTTAGAAAACACTTTACTCTGAATCAAATTCATTTTTTAAGTCTGTGCTAAATTTTAACAGAAAAATTGTACTCGCTAAATACAGTTCATAACTAATCATAATATAAACAGGACATAAACAGGTTTTTCATTTTTTTAGCACTGTTTTATATTTTTACTCTTTTACATAGAGGAGGTGAGGTTATACGCTTAGGCTTTCTGCATAAAGCAGAAAGAAAAACGACCCATCGATAAGGAAAGCGGGAAGTTAGAAGGTGTATTTGCTCGGCTGCCGGCGCGGTAACTATAAATCAATCACCTAAAAAAAGGTCGTTTTATTACGGTTGCCGGCATTAGCCGAAATTCAATCAGAAAGGAGGTGGTAAAACTCAGTACGGGGGAACATATTCCGTTCCTCTGAAACTGAAAAGGAATCTGGATCGACTGTTAAGTGGATTACTAACTACTTTTTGGAGGTAAAATATGGCAGAAAAAAAAGACATTGAAATAAACAGCCGGGCCGACACCATAGACCTGATGCATCCAGACATCAGACCCTGGCCGGTCACGCCACCGCCCCCGTTTGAAGAAGTCATGGCAAAAACATATGCCAAGCGAAAAGCGGAAGATTTCGGCAAGTGGTGTGAGGACAATCTCAGGTATGAGTATTGCTGGGGCAAACCCGAAGCTCTCCAAGGGTTCAAGTTTGTCTGTTGCGGCCAGTGGAGAATGGGCAACAAGTTCTGTGCCGGACTTCTTTGCGAAGCCGGGGCCGAAGTGATCAACGTTGAGCCCCCCGGAGGCGATCCCTTGAGAAAGCTCACCCCCTTCGGCAGGGAAGAGTATATGCTGACAAGCAAGATCACCGGCGAAAAATGCGGCCTTGACTTTATCCATGAGATGAGGGGACAAAAATCCGTAACCATTAATCTCGAGACCGAAGAAGGCCGGGCCATTTACAAGACTCTTGTGAGCCAGGCCGACGCCGTGATCGATGAGATGCCCCCGGGCTATATGGACAGCATCGGTCTGGGCTACCGGGACCTTTCCGAGGAATTCCCCAGACTGGTTTATCTGAATATAGCCGTCCGCGGAACCTGGGGTCCGTATAAAGACAAACTGTCCAAGTTCGGTCAGTGGACCCTGGAGCCCTTTGGCGGCTGCGCCAACGCGTTCGTTCATAACACCGGTTTTCCCCAGGACCAGCTTCCCAGGGGCAGGGGCGGCGACCCCACCCGGTCCGGCGTATGGTTTGCTGATTTTTGTGCCGGTGAGCAGGGCGCCAACACTTTGCTGGCAGCCATGTACTGGAGAGATGAATTTTCCGGCGAAGGTCAGTTCTGCGAGGTGAGCGGAGCTGAAACACAGAACGAGATTCTCGACTTTGATATCAGCTGGTATGGGTTTAACGCGAGTATCAAGGCCAGAACCGGCGCCTGGGACCCCAACCTGAACCAATATGAGTGGAATCCCTGCCGGGACGGATACATGATGATCGGCGGCCAGACCGACCGGCTCTGGTACCGGATCGGCATGTGTATAGAGAGGGACTTTCCGCAGTTCGGACGGTTGATCCACGAAGATCCCATCCTCAAGGAGATGGGCGGCAGGAACGCTCTGAACATGCTGGTCAAAACCTACACCTTAACCACCCGGTGGCTCAGAGACATCAACCGGTTTGAGGCCGAACAGAAGCTTCTGGAATACGAGATTGCAGCCGGACCCATTCTGTTCATCGACGAGCTCTCCGAGTTCCCCCACTTCAAATACCGTCCCTGGGTGTGCACCATTGACACCGACCATTACGGCACCATACTTTTCTCTGTGTCGCCAAACGCCTATGCGCAAGCCACGCCTCACCGGACCAAAGTGCTGGGCAGGCCGGTCGGGTATGATAACTACGAGGTACTGCAAAAGTGGTGCGGCATCGGCCAAACCAAAGTCAATGAATATATCGAAAAGGGGGTGATGTAATGGCGAAAGACCCACGTGAAACAAGAATTGAGGATCTGCCGGGCCCCAAGAGCAAGGAAGAGCTTGAAGAGATGAAGATGCCTTACGAGGAATACTGCAAGGCGCAGTTCGATCCGGGCAATGAGTTCGCAAAGCCCCAAGCTTTAAAGGGGATTCGGTGGTTGAGTACCACCATGTATATTTTTACGCCCCACTCCGTTTCCAACCTGGCAGAATTAGGGGCCGAGGTCATTAAGGTGGAGATGCCGAGGATGGGGGACCCCATGCGGCACTGTGCGCCGTTCAACGAGACGTATCTCTATCCGCTGCATGACTCCAGGCCCATGACCGGTACCGGTATGGGGTATCTGAACGCAAATCCCAACGAGTACCACATTACCATGGACTACCATCTCCCCGAGTTGAAGGAGGCCTTCTATTCGCTGGTCAAGATGTCCGACGGGCTCACCGAGTGTTACCGGCCGGGAACCTTTGACCGGTGGAAACAGTCCTTTCGCTATCTCCAGGAGATGAACCCCAGGTTCATCTATGTATGGGGCGGCGGTTTCGGCTACGGCCCCAAGTGTTTTGGCGGTTCCTACGACATCCTGGGCCAGGCCCACGCCGGACTCGCATCCGTAACCGGTATGCACGAGTATATGGGCGGCCATGCCACCAAACACTCCAACTGGTGCATTGACTGGTACTCGGGCACCCAGATCACCTTCGGGATTCTGGCGGCCATTCACTGGCGTCGCAAGACCGGACTGGGGACCATGATCGAGTTCTCCCAGGTTCAGGCGGCCACCCGCTGTCTGGGATATGCCGCGCCGCTGTATGGCAGGTTCGGCATTGTGCGCCAGCGCTGGGGCAACTGGGATACGCAGCTCTGCGCCCACGGCATCATTCTGTGCGGCAAGTCCGACTATCCGGATGCCGAAAATCCGCAGGACCGGCTGGAGGCCAGGTATGCCATGGTTTCCGCGTTCCAGGATGAAGACTGGAAAGAGCTGTGCGCCATCACCGGACTGAACCAGCTTTACGACAAATACAAATCCCTCAACGAAAGGGCCGAAGGCGAGGCTCAGATCGAGATCTACGCGGCGCTGGAGAAATGGGCCGAAGACAAATCCAGGGGACAGGTCTGTAAGATACTCCAGGATGCCGGTCTGCTGGCCGAACCCGTATGTAATGACAGGGAATACTACGAAAACGAGCACTGGAGGACGCGCGGTACGGTGCGGTGGATGGATGACCCCATCTTCGGAGATGTCCTGCAGCACGGCACTTACTCGGCAGGCCTATTATCCAAAACTCCCAGGCGACTCTTCTGGATCTGGCGGCCGGTGGGCGCGGACAACGTGAAGATCTATCACGAGCTTCTCGGCTACCCCACTAAAAAGATTGAAGAGTGGTATGCAAAGGCCTGGTTATAAAAGGAGGTGTGAACTGTGTGTGATATAATCTGGTGTAAAAAAGAGTTTGAGGGAAAGCCCTGTAACACCATTAATTACCTGGATCCTTACTGCTTTTGGAACTGGGAAGGCACCATCAACTGTGCCGAATGTGGAACGGTTTACTACATCCACATGATCCAGGGCAAAATGTACAAGGGTCCGGACGAAAGACCCGGCGAAAAGCCTGACACCAGCCCCCTGTATGCGGATAAGCCGCTGGACGGCTATCGATTCTACGGAGCGGGTGTCAAAAACAGGACCCGGCCGTTCGAGTGCCTGCCCAGGCATATCTACCTGGGGGTACCCGACATGGTGAAATTCAGCATACGGAACCGGCCGGTTCGAGGATGGCGTCCCCAGGCGCCGGACGGCGGCATCGCCGGAAGCTACGGCTTCAACTGGGATCTTAAACGGCTTTCTCCGGATGTCTATGAAGAGTATCAGAAGAAGATAAAAAATGGCGAAGTTACCGAGTGGTAATTTGACCTATCATTAAAGAAAGGAGTGTCATATGGCAGAGTTAACACCTCAAGAATTTCTTGACATATGCCTGAAGCCGGCGAAACAGTCTGACCATATCTGCTGGGACTGTGTGCATCTTAAACCCGTAATCGAGGATTCGGTTTTTCCTCCGGCGGACATTATCGGCTGGTGCAAGAAAATTCATTTTCCCCACTACTGGTGCGTAGCGGATTTCAACGTGGTCAAAAAATGTTACGCCTTCGAATCAAAGAAGAAGAAGTAACATGGAAGAAAATGTGAAAAAAGAACTCGATGTCATCAAAGGGATGGTCCTCAGATGGCAAAAGAGTTATCTGGGATGGGCAACTCCGGACGGCGGGAACGACTACCTGATTGAAGAGTTTTCGGAAGAAATCTCCAGGCATGTCTCCCCTTTGGTACGGAGGTTGTACGAAAGCCAGTACATAAGCCTGTCCGAACACCACGAGTTCATGGAGTCTTGCTACAACCAGATAAATGTGCTTCACGATCTTATTAAGATCAAGGAAGCTGAAACCAAAAAAACCCCGAAAGGGATCTGGGCATAAGCCTGTATAACTTACAGGCTTATGCCGGGATAAAACCAAAAGGAGGAAAGAGTATGCCTGAACTATGTCGCGTGGGTGTGTGCGGGTTTGACCCCATGCTCGTCAAGGGATACGTTACGACCGGGTTTAGAGGGTTGTGGTGGCATATATCAGACGAGATTTACGAGGAATACAACGTAAAGCCGAACGACAAAATCTCCGGTACGCTGCACAAGGTTTACAAAGGTGCGGCAAAAAAGGCAGATGTTAAGATCACCCACGAACCCAATGTACCCTTTGAGTGGGATCTGTCCAAGGAGTCCGGCCTTGCGGTCTTGCTGCCGCCCAAGGTTATCGTCGAATACAAGCTCACGGAATTTCACTTCCTGGAGCTGACCATCGAGAAAATCAACGGCAAGGAAGTCTGGCCCGGCAAAAAGGTGACGAGTGTGAAGATGTGGCCCGAGGAAAGGATGGAGCTCCCCTTCTGTCTGGACTTTATAGCTCCGTAACCTAATAACAACAACCCCCTCTTCCCCCGAGCCTTCAAGCCTTATTAATAGAGATCGGGGGAAGAGCTATAACTGTATGATCTTAATCCCCCTTTCCGGGTTTTCCGGAGAGGGGTTTTTTTTATGAATAAGCTTGATTTTTATAGGCTTTGTATTTATTAATCTATCTTAGATAACCCGTAGCAAATTCTTTGCCACAACGTCACCAGGACACAAAGCAATTTTTTTATATGTTTTTCTTCGTGTCTTGGTGCCTTTGTGGCCTGAATAAACATTAAAAACAAATTGTAAAGGAAGCTTAGATGACCGAAGAAATTAGAAAAACCATGGAAAAAGAAAGAGAAGAAGCCATCAAGGGATTAGAGCAGCAGTATACCGGAGTTGATGAACAGCCGAAACATCCGGGCTGGGTCACCATTGCCGAGGTTTTTAATAAAGCAGAAGCTTCACATAAAACAGATCCGATCTTTGAAAATATGGTCTTTATGCTGGGATACGATTTTTCCTCTAACATATACGTGCTCAAGGGGGATTATTTGACCATCGTGGATCCCGGAAATGACTACACGTCGTTTATGGCGCTTTTTAACCTTGATTATCAGCCTGAAGACATCAAGAAAATCGTTCTCACCCACGGTCACCGAGACCATGCCATGGGGATCTTCGAACTGCTAAATTATCCCACGATTATGGAAAGCAAAGGCATAGAAATTATCATCCATGAAAAAGGTCCTGAAAAATTCAAAGAGTTGATAAAGGAAACCGATTTCCCCTTGACCTTGGTTAAGGGAGGCGAAACCCTTGATCTTGGCGGCTCTGAATGGGAAGTGATACCCACGCCCGGCCATACCATGGACGGCATAACACTTTATCACAGGCCCACAAAAACAGTTTTTACCGGCGATACCATATTGCCTTACGGTATGGCCGATGTTGACGATAGTGCCGGTGGCCGCCTGGATCATTACCTGTTTAGCATTAAGGAACTGCTTAAAAGAGACATTGAAAATATCCTTCCCGGCCACGGGGTACCCGTGGTTTCCGCCGGCAGAAGAGTTATTGAGGTAGCCTACGAAAGTGTCATCGCCAAAATTCTTGAAATCGAAGGTGGCATGTCATGGATGGATTTAGCACCGAAATTGGTTCAAAAGGGGCTTCTGGAAGAAGCGGTCTATTGCTGTGACAAGAAACTTGTAAATAATCCCGATGACTTAATGGCGCTTCAGCTCAAGGCCTACTGCCTGACCGATATGGGGCGCAACCCGGAATCCACCGAGATTCTGGATAAAATTCTGGCAAAGCAAAGCAACAATCCCCATGCGCTGTTGGGAAAGGGCCATGCCTTGATGGGGATGCAGCAATATGAGGAAAGCCTGCCATATTTTGACGATGTTCTTAAAATCAACCCGGATATTAAAGAGGCGCATATATACAAGGGCATGGCCCTTTATTTTTTGGGCAAATACGATGAGGCCATGGATATAGAGATTTTCAGAACGGAATTTGCTGAAAAGTTCAAGGATCAGCTTGATCAAAAGAAATAAAATGACACATTACAAACAGGGTCTTGCCTTTCGTTATATTCAGAGCACAAAATATTATCGAAATCGCCCCATGAAAGATGATCTGGGGGCTATTCGGGCAACCCCAGCCTTCAAAACTTACCCGGAAGCGGAACGCCTTCCATTGCCGGAGCCGGACCTGAGCCGCCCGGCCAACCTCTGGCAATGCCTGGCCACACGCCGCTGCGAACGCAATACCAAGCCTGACCCCTTAAGTCTCCAGGAATTATCCAAAATAATGTGGGCGGCCCAGGGTGTGACCGCGCGGACCGGCATATATTTGTTGCGCACCGCTCCTTCTGCCGGAGCCCTTTATCCCTTTGAAACCTATCTTTATATTGACAAAGTTAAAGACGCTCCCCAAGGGATTTACCATTTTAACGTGGCTGATTTTGCTCTGGAACGCTTGCAGGAGGGCGACTTTAATCGTGCAGTTACCGCCGCCGCTCTGGGTCAGCCCGTGGTAAGGCGGGCAGCAGTGGTGATTATCTGGACGGCAATGATGCTCCGGTGTATGGTCAAGTACCGGGAGCGTGCGGTGCGTTACATTCCCATGGATTTGGGCCATGTCTGCCAGAACGTTCAGCTGGCTGGAACCGCCATGGGTCTGGGTTCCTGCCCCATCGGCGCTTTTTATGATGATGACATCAACGAATTGTTGGGAGTTGACGGTGAAGAAGAAACAGCTCTTTATCTGATAACAGTGGGAAAATTGTCTCGGTAAAAAATCGTTGATTTTTTCTTCCAATGAGTTATATTAAGTGTATTGCGAATGTCCATACATAAAGCGCACAATCATAAGGAGCAACCCATGGGAAAAACAGCAACAATTCAAGCACGAATCGATCCTGAAATCAAAGCAAAAGCTCAAAACATTTTGAGTTCTCTTAATATATCTATGTCTGAAGCTATTTCAATGTATTTAACACAAGTAACATTGCAAAAAGGAATCCCTTTTGAAATTAAAATTCCAAACGAACTTACTGCTAAAACCCTTAGAAAATCCGAAAAAGGAAAAGAACTTAATAAAGTTTCCAGTGTCGAGGAATTGTTCCAGGAGCTGGACCGTTGAATATTTGCTATACTAACCAGTTCAAAAAGGATTACAAAAGAATCAAAAAACAAAATAAGGATCTTATTAAATTACAAGATGTTATAGAAAAACTTGCTGACGGTGAAAGACTGGAACAGAAATACAAAGATCATCAACTTTCTGGAATCTGGAAAAATCATCGTGATTGTCATATTGAACCGGATTGGATTTTGATATACAGGACAACGAGCGAAGAATTAATTTTAGAAAGAACCGGATCTCATTCAGAGTTGTTTAAAAAATAGATTGTTGACAATTGTTGTAACGGATTATTCTGCCAGAATTTCTATAATCGGAGGGATCACATGGGTGGCGATGTCCGTTCGGGAGCCGCCGCCTAAAACCACTTCCAGGCGACCCTCGGAGACTTCTTCGGCGGTTTTTTTCATAAAGCGGGCAATTTCCTGATAACAACTGCCGCTCAATCCCAGGCTGCCGTAATCCCCCCGGTGCGTATCAAACCCGAAATACCAGAAGATCAGATCGGGCTTAAAATCTTTAACCCGTGGATAAAACTCGGTCTTTACATTGTCGGCATATTGCTGGTCAACCGTGTTGTCCGGATCGTTCCTGCCCCAGAATCCCCAAGAGCTTCCCGGCGCACGGATGTCCACTTTGGTACCGTCCGGCGATTCATATTCCATTCCGCAGCAGCAGACGTGGAGAACATCCGGGTCGTTTTTGAGCAGGTCCCGGGTGCCGTCTCCATGGTGAGCATCCGTATCCATAATTGCAAATCGCTGGATATTATGAATTTCGCGCAGATAGGTGATGGTGATGACCACATCGTTAAAGCAGCAGTACCCGCCAAAATAGTCTCTCCCCGAATGATGTCCGCCGGCACCGATGAAGGCAAATGCGTTGTCAATTTCCCCGGTGCAGACCTTTTCTCCGGCCAGGACCACACCGCCCACGGAATGCCAAGCCGTTGAGCAAAGACGGTCTGCCTCTACCCCTCGGATAAGTTCCGGAGTATGCACTTTCAGTATCCATTCTTCTTCTATGGGAGGGGATTCAAAGAGCATAACATTATCCCGCGCAAGAAGATGATCAATAGCTTCGGGAAAATCTTCCAGTCGCGCTCCCCGGGTCAGATAGCTCCTGCGGCTGAAGCTGGGATGGTAAAACACGCCGGTTTTTTTCATAAATTTTCCCTGTTAAAAATCAGAAAGGGCAGGTTTCCCCAAAACTTTTAGATAAGAGGTATCATTGAGATACGAAATGATCCATTGATTGTCTTTATAGGTAAAAAGGTTGGTGCTGGCGGTATCCTGTTGAATTCGCCAAAAATTATTGTTTTCGATTCCCAAAAGGCTGCAACAAATCACTTTGTTCGGCACCCGATGGGCGACCAGAACAATAGTTTCATTTTGATGTTTTTCAATCAGCTGGTTTATGGCTGCCATGGTCCGGGTGCGAACCTGTGTCAGGCTCTCTCCATTCGGAAAAGTGACCTTATGGGGTTCCCGGAGCCAAAGTGTGTAAAGATCCGGATATTTTTCCCGAACTTCGTCCAGGCGAACCCCTTCCCAATTGCCATAACTGATATCGATAATGGCTTCAAGAGGGGTGACCCTGATGTTCTGAAATTTGGCTATATTTTCAGACGTTTCCATGGAACGGGAGAGGGGGCTGCTGTAAATCGCATGAATGGTTTCATCTTTTAAAGCTTCACCGGCCAGATGAACCTCTTTTTTCCCGGTGTCATCCAGAGGAATATCCATACGTCCTCGAAAGACTTCCTCCAGATTCCAGGCGGTCTGGCCATGGCGAACAACATATACTTTAGTGGTCATTTTTTCGCTCCCCGGAAAACATACTTTTAACGATTTTTGATTGGGTTTTAATTTCTGATCTGGATAAATTGGAACCCCACAGAATTGAAAAATCAGGTTTTTTTCAATATTCAATCTTCAATCGAAAATATTCAAATATTAGACGCCTAAATTCCTTTGATCTGCTGATGAAGTTCCCGGGTTTTTTCCATGCGGGCCCGGTCACGGTCCTGTGCCAGATGACGAATACTTTCATTTGCCTCCAACATTTCCGGATCATCGGGATTTTTTCCCTTCACATATCCGTCTATAAGAAGGCGATATGCATGGATCATTTCCGAAATCAACCGGATAGGATATTCGCGCCCCTGTACTTTTATCGTTTGCAAGCCCAGATCAACATATTGTTTCAGCTCTTCACCCTTGATGGCAAAGGCCACATTCGGCCTGCGGCGGATTCTTTCATTTATCCCGGCGATTTCTTCAAAGCTCTTTTTTTTGCGCCGCATGAGTTTTTCGCGCTGAGTCTCGGTTAACAGGCAGAACCGAAAGCAACTGCCGCTTCTGTCCGGCCAACCCTCATATTCAACGATTTCATTGCCGTCTTCATCGTGGTGAACTTTTTTGACATATGAATCGCTGGTGAATTCGTGAAACAGGCAATTGCCCACACCACCGATGCACCGGTTGCCGTGAATCAATATTTCAGTCAAAACGCCGACTTGATCCGCCGTTTTTTTAAACTCCCTCAATTTTTCCACGGTGTCGATTTCGGTACTGGCAACGATCTGGGTGGCACCGGCGTCACGATAATATTCCATCTGCTCCCGGGTCTGGATGTTACAGCCCACACTGGCGTGAATGACCAGATCCGGATAGTTGCGTTTGATAAGACGAATAAGTTCGGGGGTTTTGGCAATAACCCCCTCTACGCCGTATTGTGTCCATTTGGCGACTTTACTCAACACACGGATAAAATCTTTTTCCTGTACTTCCGCGTTAATGGCGACTCGAACTTTGCCCCCATGGCCGTTTCCAATTCGAACCGCCTCCCTGATCTCACTGTCTTCCAGTTCCCAGACGCATTTTCTGCGGCTGAAACCTTTTGCTCCCACATATACGGCATCCGCACCGCTACCGAATACGGCATTCACCATTTCAAGACTGCCGCCAGGAGCCAACAATTCGTTCATGGTATTGAACCCTCCTTATTTACCGGTTTTTTTCTTTTCCGGCACTTATAATTTAATTGTAGAGGATGCAAGTTATAAATTAAACATTATGGTTTTGCTAGCCAACACAAATTTTCGAACATATAAAATTATGTATTTAAACTCTTATTGTCAAGAAAATTGTAAAGAATCCTGGTCCGGAGAACCAGAATTTGGCTATCCCCGGAGGAGATTTACTTTTTTGGCAGGTCATTAACTCATTGAAATCCCAGGCATCAAATCTCTGACCTGGCTCAAAGGACCAGGTTTTTCAGGGCAAAATAAAACCAGCCGCCTTTCCGCCCCGTTTGCCTGCTTGCAACATAATGTTATGTAATCGCTCCGCCCGCAAACAGAATGTTTCCAGTTTTGCATCGATCACTTGAGGAAAAGGAGAACCGTCACTTTCAATTGCCAGAAAAGGAAGGTCATCAATATTTGCCAGCGCTGACCGAAGCCGAGCATCCTTGGGTTGGGTCCCCAGTTTTCCTTCACGATTCATGGCCTCATTAAGAAGGGCCTCCGACAGCCGGTTGGGCATGCAGCCAAAGGGACCGATGGCGATCACACCGCATGCGTGTGAGGCGATCTCGGTCAGGGAGCTGCCCACTGTCAGAATGGCTTCACCGGCCAGTTTTGGCGATATATAGGGTGCAGCATTATTAATGACAGATTTAATTTCGATAGGGTCTTTGTGAATGAAGCCCGAACGGGACAGCATGCCATTGATACGCTTTTTGTAGCGGGCCATGGTTCTTTTCCTCAGAATAAATTCCAGCCGTTCCATTTTTGACATGGTATAATCGACAAGACCTTTTTCCACCAAAAAATCGGTATATAATATCCATTCGGCAATGGGAGAACAGGTAGTGGCAAACCCTTTTTCTGCGAGACGCTCTGTTAAATACTGGCGGGACAATCCATCCCGTCGCACGAATATTTCGCCGACAAGGGCGACAGTGGGAACCTCTTCCATGGGACGCTTCATGTGAATCCGTTTGAGAAGGTTTGCGGTAGAGCCAAGCTGTTTTTCCAGCGGAGTAAAATCTCCTTTCTCAAACTGCTCAATGATTAACTCCCACTCTTTATCAAATATGTTTATTGCTGTTCCAACATCTGCAGCATTGGCCAGTATCATCGATCTGATGTCTTCCATGGCATCGGACACAACAATACCCCACCATACCTTTAGCTGAAAATTATTCCCCATTCCCGTGTAAGAATTTTCAGACGTCAGCGAAAAAAGAGCCACATCAGGTATCTCGAGCCTTCTTACCAGGTCTTCCATAAAAATATAGTACTGGCCAAATCGGCAAGGCCCGGATCCGGTAGGCATAAAATAGACCACAATACTGGAGTCGCGCTTTTCTTTACGAATAAAATTGAGCAGCGTCCCTGTGGTGAGTATCAACGGCAAACACTCTTTGCAGGAGGTATTGGCACGACCCAATTTCAGCACCGTTTCATCCGCCGGTGGATGAGCTTTGGCATTAAAACCGATTCCCCGCAATATTGCGGCCAGTGACTCCGATGCAATTTTACCCATAGACGGTACCAGCACCGTAACCCGTGGGTGGGCCATGGGCAACGTCTCACCGGAGGAGGTAATTACTTTAGGAACACCGTTATCAAAAATCGTCCGGGCAGGATTGAAACTTGGTTTTTTATGGAAAATCTTTTTTTCAGCCATCAACTGCCGGTATGCGGTAACGATGTCGAGAAACGCTTCAACCCGGGTTTCCAGACCCGCGTCGGCGGTATGGCTGTCCAGCTCAAGGGTCAGGGAAGGCTTGCGACCCATGATTTCCCTGAAATATCCGATAATAAACGAATCCGGGCCGCAGGAAAAATTGGTTATAAAAGTGCCGAAAAGTTGCGGGTGCCGTCTCACTATCCGGGCGGCCTGGAGAATACGCTGGCCCATCCCCCAGTACATATGGCGCTTTGATTTTTCACTATCAAACGGCAGAAAATCGAACGGGATGACCCGGATACCTCTGGATGCAAGCTTGTGGGGAATGCCCATGTGCGCTTCTTCAACAAATCCGTTGTACGCCCGGCCGAAAATCACCACCGCGGTCTTATCCGGATCTCCTTCCAGTTCCCTTAGAACCTTTTCCCCGATGTGTTTCATCTCGACAATACATTCGGTCTGACATTTCAATGCGGCTTCAAAAGCCGCCGATGCCGTTTTACGTCTTAATCCCATTTGAACCGCGGTGTTAACTAACGCTTCCCGGGCCGTGTGCAACCCCTTTGTCAGGTCCAAAAGCGGGCAAAGGACTTTTGTTCCTTTTGCTTTTAACTGGTTGAGTTTTTGGCGAAAGGTGGCGTTAAGATAGAACGTTTCCCCCTGAACAAAAGGACATACCTGGGAACTGGAGTTTCCATCCGAAGCAGGAAGTGCTTTAAAATGAGGCAGAAAAATGTATTCCGGAGAATGTTCCATTTCAAGAAGCGAATGAAAAAAACCGTGTGAAAGTTCTACTGGATAACAGAATGCGGCGTTTTTCCGGTCAATCCCTTCCTGAGAACAGGAATCGGGAACCACCGGTTCAAATCCCAGTTCGGAGAAAAACGTTGAATACAGCGGATAGTAAGTGTTCACCAAGAAACTCCGGTTAATGCCTATTTTGCCTCGATAGTTTTTGATCTTGCCGTTGGGCAAGTTTTGACTGGACTCCGGGCAAACGGTTGCGCCGTATTTTTCGAACACAAGATGCTGCCGGACCCGAATCAAATCCAACCGGGACACATTGTAGCTTATGTTATGCCGTAAATTGTAGTACCGGTTACAGGCGCCGCCAAAGGGGTATTTATTTCCTTCAATTTCTATCACGGCAATTTCACACCTCCGGTCGCACTTTTCCTTGCCACCTTTACAGATAAATGAGTTGCCGTAAGTGACCTCTCTATCCGAAAGCACCTTCAGGTCGAAGCAGCTTTTTTTTATCAACCCCATTTCAATTCGCTTTTTTACCTCAAGGGCCACTCCAAAAGCCCCCATCAGACCGGGCTCCGGAGGAACAATGATGGGTTTACCCACCAGGGATGCCATGGCCAGCGGAATCGCCCGGTTGTAACAGACCCCCCCCTGCATGAAAACTTTCTTCCCTACGGGCCGGTTCCCTTTGACCCGGTTCGAATAGTTCATGCAGATGGAATACACCAGTCCGGCCACGATATCTTCGTGTTTTACACCCTCGTGGATGGCATTTTTTATATCAGAACCGATGAATGCGGCGCACTGGTCATTGAAGTTGGGCGGATGATGTCCTTTGAAGGCAATATCCGCAATATCTTCCATTGCCACCCCCAGGGTCTCAAATGCGGATTCTTCCAAAAACGATCCGGTACCGGCGGAACACGCTTCGTTCATGGCATAATCCGAAGCCACCCCGTTGGTAATGTAGGTGTATTTGGCGTCCTGTCCGCCGATTTCAAAAATCGTGTCCACCTGGGGATCAAAATATACGGCAGCGGCCGCATGGGCGATGATTTCGTTAATCACACCGTGGGTAAGGGCATGCAGACCCGCAATCTGACGTCCGGAGCCGCACACACCCAGCCCCTCAATGGATATGTCAGAAGAATCAACCCGTTGGCAGATCTGTTTAAGAATAGAATCATAGCACTCCCGGGAAGCTGCAACCGGATTCCCGTTCGTACGCAGATAAACGTCCGCCAGGATAGCGTTGTCCGCTTTTCTCAAAAGAATCGCCTTGGTCGTGGTTGACCCCACGTCCAGCCCGAGGATGCACGTATCACCCGAACGGATTTTTCCTTTTTCAACGGTTTTGAACTCCACCATGTCTTCAAAATGCTTCAAGGGAGCAAGGGTGTCGAAGGATGCAGCGTCGGTTCTGAACAAATCAGATACACCGGAAAATTTGGCGGTTTCGTGTTCCAGACCCCAGAGGGCCGCACCCAGGGCTTCGAAATAAGGCGCTTCCGGAGGAACAATCAGACCGGGAATCTGTTTACGCAGGTGTTCGATCATTATATGGTTGCGAGCCGTCCCTCCGGTAATCATAATGTTCTTTCTTTCCACCTTTTTTAAAAGCTCTAAGATTTTATTGGCCATCATCTGGCAAAGACCGGCGGTTACTCTTGCTTTGGGCACGCCTTTGTTGGTGGCGTGGGTGCAGTCGGATTTGCAGAAAACCGAGCACCGTCCGGATACGGAATACGGTTCTATGGAACCGGCCCACTGAGCAGCCTCTTTAAGGGTTACATTCATTCTTCGAAGTTGCTGAAGAAAAAATTCACCTGTTCCCGAAGCGCATTTGTTGCCGGTCAGAACGTTGGAAATTTGTCCCAGGCGGTTTAGAACATATACCATAAAGGTTTCGCCGCCCGCAGAAACCACGGCAGGACAGGATACGTCCGGAGGTTTGACAAACCCGTAAGCATATTCAACGGCTTCGGGTTCGGGTATTGAGGAAAGGGTTACGAATTTCCGGAATTTCCGGCCCGTGGCCGCGATACGGTCAAATGATCTCATATCGAGGATTTTGAGGGCCGACACCAGGGTCCGTTTGGGGTCCCCTTCGTGGGGATACAGCCAATAATTAACCAGTCGCGGCGGGAGATGCTCCCGGGTCGGGATGCCTTCCCCAAGATTCTGCTCCTGCTCCAACTGAACAATGGATACGGTGGATGCTCCGAGACAAAGACCCAGTGATCTTATCTTTTCGGACATAAGCGTTTTCCGATTAGATTGCCCCTGTGAATCTTGATATTCCATTGGAAGTCACAAATCCAGACGAGAAAAAGAATTGTTCTGAAACAACCCAAATTGTGCGAAAAAATATTTTAGCCGGGTTCGAATTATAAAGAAAAATGGGGTGTGTGTCAAAGAAAAATATCAATCCATCCACAAAAGCAAGCTTCAGCAATACAAATCGGTTCTCTTGCCTGATACCGCCATCAATAGACGTTTTATTTCGAGAGGTTGTAGAATCCTCGAAACGTTTAATTAATCCTTGTCTCAAAGTTTGTTCCGTGGTATTTGCGTATAGTTAACGACATTTTTTATATAAAATATTTGTCAAAGAAAATATTCAGAAGGAGGAATATTAAATGGTACGGTTAAGTAAAGTCTCAGGAATAATTCTGGTTCTGATCATCGGATTTTTGGTTCAGTTAGTTTTTTCTGCCGTGGACGCCATAGACACGCCAGGCAAGGCGGTGGTTCAATTCAGCAAAGCATATTTTAATCTGGACAAATCCATGACCGAAAGAATCTGCAAGGAACGGCTGGCCCCTGAAGATATCGATGTTGTCGACCAATATATTTACCTTTCGGCCCAAGAGGCCAAAGAAGGGGGGTTTGGCTTAAATTTTATGAAACATAAACTTTATGACATAGAAACCGAAACCCTGTCTAAAAAAGATAATGAAGCACAAGTTCGGATAACCGGCAAAATAAGAAGGTCGATAAATCCTGTTTATACGATTGTCGCTAAGTTATTCGACATCGGAGAAACCCATGAGGTTGATGAAATCATTAATGTTATAAAGGAAGACGGCAAATGGAAGGTTTGTGGCAGCCTTTTTTCTTTACCGGTAACTTAGTCAAAACATGCAAAACCAAAAGATATTTGTCACAACGGCCCTTAGTACCTTTGTGACTTGGTGGCGAAAACATGAAGCTTATATATGCTCCTATTCGTGAAAGAGCTCTCCAGATTGTTTCCCGGTATTCTCCTCCTGATTTTTATCAGGATCATTGTTTATCAAACGAATTGTCCCGTCGGTATTTTGAAACAAATCCGTTCACGGTTCAATTACGGGCGTTTGTTGCCAGGAAGCTTAAAGATGATCTTGGACATGGCCTTGAGCACGCAGTAAAGGTGGCCATGGACGCCGGCGCCTTGATGATCATTGAGAACAAACTTGTTGGCTCTTCCGAAGACTTTATACATCGCAGAGTCATTATTGTCCAATGCGCTGCTCTTTTCCACGATATCAAACGCAAACAAGAGAATCATGCGGTCCGGGGAGCCGCCTACGCCGGGAACGTCCTGAAAGCATATCCCTTTGAACCTGACGAAATCGAGGATATTTGTTTGGCCATTCGAAACCACGAAGCCTTCAAAAACACTGTAAAATCAAACACCCTGCAAGGTTCCCTTGTTTCCGACTGCCTTTATGATGCCGACAAATTTCGGTGGGGGCCTGACAACTTTATCGATACCGTATGGACAATGGCGTCATTTTTTAGGATTCCTGTTGTGAAATTTATGGAACTCTATTCCGGAGGAATGAAAAAAATTGCTAAAATAAGTCAGACATTCCGTACAGCTACGGGGAAAAAATACGGTCCGCAGTTTATCGATATGGGGCTTGCCATCGGTGAAGAGCTATTTGATGTTATTCATACAGAGTTTGCACATTTGTTATAGGCTGCCTGTCTCCATGGTTCGTGGGATGAAAACCGTATTTATAGATAGCGATACCTTAAACACAAAAGTTTTTCCGCGAATTACATTTATTATTACGGCAATTTTAACGATTTTCATTTTAAACGAAAACATCCGTGCGGCTGAAAAAGAGTTTCCTTTTTATCCCGGTGAAAAGCTGACCTTTCAGCTGAAATGGACGGTTGTTCCGGCAGGGGAAGGCACTTTGGAGATTCTTCCTGTAGAAACCATAAAGGGGGTCAAAGCCTACCACTTTGTGTTGACAGCCAAATCCAATTCATTTATTGATCATTTTTATAAAGTTCGGAATCGAATAGATGCCTACACAGACATTGAAATGACTCATACAATTCTGTATAAAAAAAAACAGTCTGAAGGGAAAAACAAAAGAGATGTGGTTGTTAATTTCAATTGGGATAACAATAAAGCTCAATATTCCACTCTGAAAAATGTCCGGGAACCGATTGACGTATTAAAAGGATCTTTTGATCCGTTATCTGCTTTTTATTACACACGTCTTTTGGATCTCAAAGAAAAAATGATTATTGAGCGCCCGGTAACGGATGGGAAAAAATGCATCATCGGCAAAGCATTTGTTATAAAGAAAGAAATACTTGAATTGGAAAGCGGTACATATGATACCTTTCTTTTAGAACCTGAGATAAAACATGTGGGTGGTGTATTTGAGAAAAGCAAAAATGCTAAAATCCAAGTATGGGTTACCGCAGATTACCGTCGAATGCCCGTTAAAATAAAAAGTGAAGTCGTGGTCGGGAGCTTTGTGGGAGAACTTGTTTCGGCCACAGGCTTCAAAAAATAGGGTTGCCCCGGTTAATCCATCTTGAAGGAACTCGGCGACACTTAAAATTGATGAACTCGCAAAAAGTCGTCACTCCGGTAGGTCCCGAATAGAGTCCGGGAGGAGTCCAGATGGTCTACAACTATCTGAAAAGACTGGATTCCAGCTTTCGCCGGAATGACAAAAAAAGGTGCTTTGGAACTTTTTGCGAGACCAGCAGAATTAGGTAAAAGCGTTTTCAGACAAGGGCGTTTTTTAAACATTATAGAAAGACCGAAATATAAAATTATGGATAGCATACTGTTAATTAGCAATAAAGAGGATGATCTGATTTTTATCTCCACCTTATTAAACAAATTCGTTTCCGACTGTCCGGTGATCACGGCCCAATCCGGACGTCAGGGAATAGAAAAAGCAAAGCATGAATCCCCCGGTGTGATTTTACTGGATATTGAAGCGTCGCAAATGGACGGATATGAGGTCTGTAACAAACTAAAATCTAATGAAAATACCAAACATATCCCGATCATTATGATCACGGAGGTCAAATCGGATTCCATAAGTCGCGAAGAAAGGTTAGGCGCCGGAGTTGATGGTTTCCTGAAAAAACCCTTCGACGAAGTTGAACTCACGGCTCTGATCCATATGGCATTACGAATCCATGATTCGGAAAAGGAAACGGTCAAACTTAAAAATCAGCTTCAACAGGCCCGGAAGACGCAGACAATGGGAACTCTGGCCGGTGGTATTGCACACAAGCTCAACAATATGCTTTTCCCGATAATCGGGTATGCCGAGATGAGTATGTATGAGCTGCCTGAGAATAATAGGGTTAAAAATGACCTTAAAAAAATTCTCAAAGCGGCCAATCGTGCAAAAGACCTTATTCAACAGATTCTCGATTACAGCCGGCAGGAGGATCAGAAGAGGAAACCTCTTAAGGTTCAATACATTATAAAAGAGACTTTGAAACTGGCGAGGGCATGGTTTCCGGCAACTATTGAGATCCGTGAAACCATAGATACTGCCTGTGGTCCTGTTATCGCCAGCCCGTCCGAGATACAGCAGTTAATAATGGATCTTTGCGCCCATGCACATCATGCCTTGAAAGAAAAAGGGGGTGTGATGGAAGTGACCCTGTCAGAAGTGGATATTGATTCGCATGAATCGCCTTCACAAACGGATCTGAAAAAAGGAGCCTATTTGCAACTTACCGTAAGCCATACCGACCATGGCATTGAACATACCGGCATGGAACAAATGTCAGATTCTCATGTTTCACTCCATGCCCAGGATAAAGAAATCGAGACAGGTCTATACGGAGCAGATGAAATTTTTCAAATCTATCAGGGAACTATCCGCATTGGCAGGAACCCGGGTAAGGAGGCGACAGTCCGGGTTTATCTGCCTCTTACCGACACCGGGTCAGACGAACTTCCTGCGATATCTGCGGAGCAAATCTTTTCCCATGGGCCATGAATCTGTTTTGCTGATTGATGAAGAAGAAGATGTGTTGGAAATGATACATTCCATGATTAAAAAACTCGGCCACCAGGTTATTTCAAGGAATAGCAGCATTGAAGCCCTGGATACTTTTCGTAACCATCCCCGGCAGTTTGATCTGGTCATTACCGATCAGACCCTGCCGGAAATGTCGGGTCTGGAACTGATCGATCAACTGATATGAATCCGTCCGGATATTCCGGTTATTGTTTGCACCGGCTACACGGAGATGATCGCTGGGGGTGGGGGTTAGGAGAAACATATGTACCATATCAATATCATCGGAAAAAGCCCTGAGCGCTTTCATATTATGGTTGTAGAGGACGAGGATCTTATCAGTGATATGATTCAGCAGAATATCGAACGGACCGGCTATCAATGTACCATTGCCAAAAGCGGGACAGAAGCTTTAAAAATTATGGCCGAGCACGGCAAGGAAGTAGATGTCATCATAACAGACATCAGAATGCCGGGGCTAAACGGAATCGAATTAACCAAGAAAGTCAAAAAAAATTATGATTCTGACGTCATCGTTATGACCGGATTTGTGGAAGATTTTGATTATGAAAAAGTAATCGAAAGCGGAGCAAGTGACTTTTTTCAAAAACCAATTAATTCCAAGGAGTTAATTCTAAGACTCAAGCGGGTTCTCAAAGAGCGCTTTCTTCTTTCCGAGAGGAACCGGGCGTATAAGGAACTTAAAAAAAACATCGAAAAATTACAAAACGCTCAAGAACAAACCGTCGCCGCACTGGCATCTACGACCGAAATCAGGGACCCGTATACTTCCGGCCATCAAAAAAAGGTTGCCAAACTTGCCTGTTTCATAGCGGAACATATGGGACTTTCGGAGAATCTGATCGAAGGGCTCCGTATTGCAGGGCTGCTTCATGATATCGGCAAGATATCCGTACCGGCAGAGATTCTCAGTAAACCCGGTAAGATAACAAAAGACGAAAGAAATATTATTAAAAATCATTGCCAGGTAGGCTACGACATTTTAAAAGGCATAGAATTTCAATGGCCTGTTGCCGAGATCGTTCTGCAGCATCATGAAAGGATAGATGGATCCGGATATCCTCTGGGAATTCAGGGGAAGGAAATTCTTTTGGAAGCAAGAATCCTGGCGGTTGCAGACGTAATTGACGCCATGTCTTCTCATCGACCTTACCGAGCAGCACTCGGCTTAGACGAGGCTTTGGGAGAAATCCGCAGAAAGCGAGGGATCTTATTCGATCCCGTTGTGGTGGACGCCTGTTTGGATCTTGCCTCCAAAGACAAAGTAAAATTTCAGTAAAACAAACACATATATTATTTGTAAACTTTTAATAAATTCGCCGGTTGAAAAATTATCACCTTCAAATATTTTCGCTGTATACTGATTACGA
Organism: uncultured Desulfobacteraceae bacterium; assembly: GCA_964410925.1. GTDB lineage: Bacteria > Desulfobacterota > Desulfobacteria > Desulfobacterales > UBA11574 > S5133MH16. The sequence goes on along the minus strand of CAYPIW010000163.1, from coordinate 10,809 downwards.
AGTTTTATCCACAGACTCACACAGATCATAAAGGGGACAGGAGGCGCATTCGGGCTTTCTTGCCCTGCAGACAGATCTTCCAAAATAAATAAGTTGTAAACAAAAGTCATTCCACTCATTTTTGGGAATGATTTTCATCAGATCAAACTCGATTTTTACGGGATCATGGTTTTCTGTGAGCCCCAGTCTTCTCGAAATCCTTGCCACATGGGTGTCCACAACAATTCCCGGAATACCAAACCCGGCGCCAAGAACCACATTGGCGGTTTTGCGCCCTACCCCGGGAAGTTTAACCAGCTCATCCAAGGTTTGCGGTACTTCACCGTTGTATTTTTCTATTAGATAGGCAGAGCATTTTCTGATGTTTTTTGTTTTATTGCGAAAAAAACCTGTGGGGCGAATAAGTTTTTCAATTGTCTCAATGGTTGCGTGGGCAAAAGCATCTGGCGTTTTCAGTATGTTGAACAAATCTTTTGTTACGTGGTTCACCTGTTTGTCCGTACACTGAGCAGACAGTATGGTTGCCACGAGCAACTCAAAAGGGTTCCTGTAACGCAGCTGGGTTTTGACATTTGGAAATGTGGTTTTTAGTATGTCACGAATTATGGCAATCCGGGCTTTATTTTTTTTGGGTGTGGTTTTTTTTGACATTAGCGATGCTTTGCGAAATAATAACGATGAAAACAATCTCAACCGGTTAAACGCTTTTTGTATTTATTTTTGAATTTTCCTTTACCATGAATTTATCTATAAATAAAGTGCGTGCTTTGGGCCTTTGTTCGGGCGGCCTCGACAGCATGCTGTCAGCCCTGGTTTTACAAAAACAGGGGATCGTCGTTGAATGGGTAACTTTTGAAACACCGTTTTTTTCATCTGAAAAGGCTCGGCAGGCATCGATCCTAACCGGAATACGGTTATGGATCAAAAACATAACGCCGGTTTATCTAAAGATGCTGAAAAATCCTCACTGCGGTTATGGAAAGTACATGAACCCTTGCATGGACTGCCATGCGTTAATGTTCAGACTGGCCGGCACAATAATGAATGAAAACAAATTCGATTTTCTTTTCAGCGGAGAAGTTCTCGGCCAGCGCCCCATGTCCCAAAATAAGCAGTCTCTTCGTTATGTGGAGAAACAGTCCGGGTTTGATGGCTATATATTGCGCCCGTTAAGCGCAAAAAGACTCCCCGTAACCATACCGGAAACAAAGGGGCTGGTAAACAGGGATCTCTTGCTGGACATTTCGGGAAGATCTAGAAAACTTCAGATGGAACTTGCCCGGGAATTCGGAATTACGAACTATCCTTCTCCTGCGGGCGGCTGCCTGCTAACTGACAAAAGCTATTCGTCCCGGCTAAAGGACCTCTTTGACCACCAGGATTTCTATACTGAAGAAGAACTTCATCTTCTAAAGCATGGGCGACACCTTCGCCTGAGCAAAAATACTAAAATAATTATTGGGAGAACCCGGAAGGATAATGACAAGATAATAAAATATTATAACCCGTTCGCAGATACCTTGATTAAAGTAAAAAATTTTCCGGGCCCTGCCGTTCTTATGCCGCGTGGCGGCGGCAAAGAAATTATGATTCTGGCGGCCTCAATATGTGCGGGTTACAGCAGGGCCCCGGATTCCACATCCGTGCAGGTTGGAGCCGTAACCCCCGAAGGAACTGAAATATTCAAGGTCATCGGCATCCCGCCGTCCCACATCCGGCATTTTTTAATTTAGCACCTAAACCGCATTTTTTTAGACGATGTGGTACAGAATTAATGGGTAATCAAATGCCTTATCATCAAGCTCCCCCTTTCGATACATGAATTCACTTGATTACTAAAAAGAGAGTGTGGAGATTTGAAAATGACATACGGTATCGGCATCGACCTTAATGTTAAAAACTTTTTTTATTAGAAAACCCGGTTGCTTGAATTTTTTGAAAGTGGAATTATATTGTTTTTTGAAACCGATAATATTAATGATTTTCAGGAAACTCGTTTCCTTACTATTTATGATTTGAAAGGAAATTTTGTAATATGAACAATCAAATTAAAACAACTTTTTTACTTGCAGTGATGACAGTGTTTATTTTGTTGATCGGCCAGATTTTGGGAGGTCGCCAGGGGTTGATTATTGCGCTTGTGTTTGCAGCGGGAATGAATTTTGTAAGCTACTGGTATTCAGACAAAATAGTTCTTCGTATGTACAAGGCCCGTGAAGCAACGCCCAACGAGGCTCCTGAACTTTATTCCATTATACGGGATCTTGCACGAAAGGCCGAACTTCCCACTCCCAGAATTTACATTATTCCTCAGGACTCTCCCAATGCCTTTGCAACCGGCAGAGATCCGGAACACGCGGTTGTGGCAGTCACCCAGGGTTTACTTAACATCATGGATCGAGAAGAACTCGCCGGCGTACTGGGTCATGAACTGGGCCATGTGAAAAATCGCGATATTCTGATAGGGTCAATTGCAGCGACCATGGCAGGGGCCATCATGATGCTGGCGAGCATTGCCCGGTGGTCGGCTATTTTTGGAGGAAGGAGTGACGATGAGGAAGGCATGGGCGGTTTGGGATTGATCATCATGTCCATTCTCGCTCCGATTGCCGCCGTGTTGATCCAGACCGCCATATCCCGGTCACGGGAATACCTGGCGGATTCATCAGGCGCCCGTTTTTCCGGAAACAACGAAGGTCTGGCACGAGCATTGGAAAAACTGGGGAACTACTCAGCCAGAATTCCCGCCGATGCCAATCCGTCCACAGCCCACATGTTTATCGTAAATCCTCTTTCCGGGAAAAGACTGATGAGTTTATTCTCAACCCACCCGCCACTGGAAGATCGAATTGCAAGGCTAAGAGGCATTAGAGCCCCAGATGACACTTCAGGCCACAGGGGAGGTACGGGACAGCAGGATCAAGCCAAAGAGTTCTGGGATCGTCTTTCCTGACACTTCCGCAGGTCGTATCAACCGTCCGCCATCAAATTTGCTCTGAGTTGACCGCAGGCAGCGGAAATATCCTGACCTTTGCTGTGACGAACAATGGCCGTATAATTGTTTTTATTAAGGATTTCTTTGAAGTTAAGAATTGCAGATTCTTCGGGCCGCTTAAATTCACTCCCTTCATACGCATTAAAAGGGATAAGGTTTATTTTTGAACGGATCGGTCTCAGTAACCTGACCAGACGTTTTGCATCTTCTGTTGAATCGTTTATTCCTTTTAAAAGAATATATTCGAAGGTAATTCTGCGTCGAGGCAGTAAAGGATATCCGGTACAGGCATCAAGCAGTTTCTCCAGGGGATATTTTCGGTTTATCGGCATCAGCATATCACGGGTTTTGTTATCCGTAGCATTCAAGGATATTGCCAGATTCACTGTTGTATCACGGCCCAGGTTAGAAAGCTTTGGAACCAGACCCGCCGTAGATACGGTCAGCCTGCGGCTTGAAAATCCAAGCCCGTAATTGCTGTCGGTAAGGGTCGTGATGGCGCTGACCACGTTGCTGTAATTTGCCAGTGGTTCGCCCATTCCCATGAACACAATGTTGGTAAGATGCTTTGAGTCCCCACGAGATTTCAAAACGTCTCTCACCTGGGCGACAATTTCACCTCTTGTAAGATTTCGCACCCACCCGCCCCTGGCGGTGAGGCAAAATCGGCACCCCTGTGCGCAGCCCACTTGACTGGATATGCAAAGCGTATAATGATTTTTTTCAGGAATCAGTACAGTTTCAACATATTTTCCGTCAGCAAGGTTAAAAAGATATTTTTGGGAACCGTCTTGTGATGTTTCGACTCGGACCGTTTCAAGCCGGTCAATAGAAAAATGGCATGAAAGGAGGCTTCTTATTTCTTTACCCACATCGGTCATTATATCAAACGTGTCTGCCTGGCGAAGATAGATCCACTTCAGGATTTGAATGGCGCGATACGGCTCAAGCTTATTGCTTTGGAGCCATAGCACAAGCTGCTCATGGGTAAGTTCTTTAATGTCAGTTTTTTTTAATCTTGACATAACGTTATTTTACTATTAATTTAGAAGATTTCAACAAAAACTTTACGGGTGTTCTTATGTTCGACAATCTCAGCGACCGACTCAATGCCGTATTTAAAAAGCTAAAGGGGCACGGCAAACTGACAGAAAAAAATATCGAGGAGGGATTGAAAGAAGTGCGGATGGCTCTCCTTGAGGCCGATGTCCATTACAAAGTCGCAAAAAAATTTGTCGCTGATATCAAAAAGCGGGCTCTGGGTCAGGAAGTTATGGAAAGTCTGACTCCCGGACAGCAGGTTATAAAAATAGTCAATCAAGAACTTACGGAACTCATGGGGGGCCGACTAGAAAATTTGAACCTTTCGGGTTCTCATCCCGCATCTATAATGCTGGTGGGTCTGCAAGGATCCGGCAAAACCACAACCGCCGGAAAACTTGCCGTTTATTTGAGAAAACAGGGAAGGAAGCCCTATCTTGTTCCGGCCGATATTTATCGTCCGGCTGCTATTGAACAGCTGACTAAGCTGGGGAACCAGCTCTCGGTTCCGGTATTTCCGTCCAACCCGGAAATTGATCCGGTTAAAATTTGTCAAGAAGCAAGAGCAGCAGCGCACAGGGAACTGTGTGATACGCTGCTCATAGACACCGCAGGACGGTTACATATAGACGAAGAGTTAATGACCGAGCTTTGCCGGATCAAGGATGCGGTAACGCCGTCTGATATTCTGCTTGTGGCCGATGCCATGACAGGCCAGGACGCAGTCAATATCGCCGAATCATTTAATAATGCCCTTGACATTGGCGGTGTGATTCTCACAAAAATGGATGGCGACGCCCGCGGGGGAGCAGCGTTATCCATAAAATCGGTTACCGATAAACCCATAAAATTTATTGGTGTGGGTGAAAAGCTGAGCGATCTGGAACCGTTTCATCCTGACAGGATGTCCTCAAGGATACTGGGGATGGGGGATGTCCTTACCATGATCGAAAAGGCACAGACGATTGTTGACGAAAAGAAAGCGGTTGAACTTGAAAAAAGGCTGAGAAAAAATGAATTTACTTTAGAAGACTTTCGTGATCAGATGGTTCAGATAAGAAAGATGGGCTCTATTTCTGAACTGATCAATATGATTCCCGGTATGGGTAAGATTAAACAGCTAAAAAATCTCGAGGTTGACGAAAATGAATTTATTAAGATAGAAGCGATGATAAATTCCATGACCCCCCAGGAACGACGTCAGCATACCTTAATTAAAGGGAGTCGTCGCAAAAGGATTGCCAAAGGAAGCGGAACCAGTGTACAGGATATAAATAACTTGCTTAAAAATTATACTCAGGTTGTGAAAATGATGAAAAAAATCAATAAGGGCGGGATGCGAGGATTGGGCCGGAGCATGCTGCCCTTTTGAAGGAGATCTAATATGTCAGTTAAAATCAGATTGGCCAGACACGGAGCAAAGAAAAGACCTTTTTATCGAATTGTCATTGCGGATAGTGAATCCCCTCGGGACGGCAATTTCCTTGAAAATGTAGGAACATACGATCCTGTAACAGATCCTGCGAAGGTGTCTCTGAATCAAGAACGGATTAAGCACTGGATCGGTCAGGGGGCTATCCCTACACACACGGTTAAAAATCTGTTGAAAAAACAAGGTGTTTTTGCTGCTTCCACATAATATCTTTACCTCTATTTCTCAACAGCCAACAAAGGAGATGAAGCTATGAAAGAGCTGATCGACTACATTGCTAAGGCGCTGGTTGATAATCCGGAGCAAGTTACGGTCTCTGAGGTAGAGGGTAACCGGACTTCGGTATTAGAGCTAAAAGTGGCTAAAGAGGATCTGGGAAAAGTTATCGGAAAGCAGGGTCGGACGGCAAGGGCCATGCGAACCATATTGAGTGCGGCTTCTGCCAAATTAAAAAAACGTTCGGTTCTTGAGATTTTAGAATAGTGTTGTGGAGAAAAATGGGTTCGTCCCTGTTGGAAAGATCGTTGGCGCCCATGGTGTAAAAGGAAACATTAAGGTCTATTCCTACGCTGAATCCCTGTCCGTTTTCAAGCCAGGCAGTTTGATCCTTTTAATCAATCCCAAAGGACTTGAAAAAAGCTATCAAATAAAATGGGTTAAACCTCACGGCAAGCTCGCCCTTTTAGCGCTGGAAGGTGTAGAGAACAGTAATTCCGTTGAAGCCCTTATCGGTTCCGTGTTTGTTATTGAACGATCCCATTTCCCTGAACCCGAAGACGGATCATACTACTGGTTTGATATTATCGGAATTTCTGTTTTCACAACCCATGATGAGTATCTTGGCGTCGTTGAATCGATACTTCCTACGGGAAGCAACGACGTCTTTGTCGTCAGAGACCCGAATAAAGTTCAGGATAATGAAACTCTCATCCCTGCGATTGGGTCGGTGGTTTTGGAAATCGATCTTAAGGCCAAAACAATGAGAGTGGATTTACCGAAAGGATTATGAAGGGGTGCTGTATGAATTTCATAGTCCTGACTATTTTCCCGGAAATGTTTAATCCTTTCTGGGAACATGGGATTATTAAACGGGCCATCGATCAAAACAAAATTTTGGCATCGGCTATCAATATCAGAGATTTTGCACAAGGGAAGCACCGCACGACCGATGACAGGCCGTACGGCGGGGGGTGTGGAATGATTATGAAACCCGAACCGCTGGCCGCTGCCATCCGGGATGCTGCGAAAAAAATCCCTTCGTCCAAAACAATCCTGCTGACACCTCAGGGGCGACCTTTTGATCAGGGCATGGCCCGGGAATTCGCATCATGGGACGGAATTATTTTCGTTTGCGGCAGGTATGAGGGGGTGGATGAACGTATTTGCCACAATTTGATCGATGATGAGGTTTCCATCGGTGATTATATCCTGACCGGGGGTGAATTGGCAGCCATGGTTATCATTGATGCGGTAACCAGACTGATTCCCGGTGTGCTTGGCGGCAAAGACTCTGCGGAAAAAGATTCGTTTTCAGGAAGTGTTTTAAAATATGCACAATATACGAGGCCCAGGACATTTGAAGGTATAGATGTTCCGGAAGTTCTGTTGTCGGGCAATCATAAAGAAATTGAAACGGCGAGGCTTGAATCATCGCTCATACGAACCTTTTTGAAAAAGCGAGATTTGCTTGAAAACAGATCCTTGAGCACAGAGGAGATTAAAATTCTGAAAAAATGGTGCCGGGATATTGAGAAAATCATATATGACCAATCTATACGTGGCCCTGACCCATTATCCGGTGATCAATAAAAACGGTGATATTATAACATCCGCCGTAACCAATCTCGATTTGCACGATATATCAAGGGCTGCAAAAACATACGGGGTACGATCCTTTTATGTGGTAACGCCCTTAGAGGATCAGAAATCCCTGGTTAAAAAAATTGTTGGTCATTGGATAGAAGGAATAGGATCAAAATATAATCCACAGCGTCGAGAAGCTTTGGAGCTGATTATAATAAAAAACTCGATAGATGATGTAAAAACCCATGTCCGTGACCACCACGGAGATTTTCCGAAAACGGTGGTTACCAGCGCTCGTCACAACCCGGGCAACTTAAGCTTTGGCAAGTTCCGGGAAATGCTGCAAGATGGCAACCTTTATCTTTTGATTTTTGGCACAGCCTGGGGATTGCCGGAAAATTTTATCGCCGAGGCAGATTACATTCTGAATCCGGTGATCGGCAACACAGATTACAACCACCTTTCTGTGCGGTCTGCCGTTGCCATTATTCTGGACAGGCTTTTTGGAAGAAACCCATAACATCGCAAAGTCATTTTATACAACATTCAAATAAAGATGGTTTCGTAAAAAGTCGCAAATTACCGTTTTTAGTCATTCCGGCGAAAGCCGGAATCCAGTCTTTTCAAGCAGTTGTAGAGCATCTGGACTCCTCCCGGACTCGATCCGGGATCTGCCGGAGTGACGACTTTTTACGAATTCATCAAATTAAGGCGGAATTAAAAAAAAAGAAAAACCTATACAATCGAAACGAAATGCGGTATAGACGCTTTTTTAAACTTTTTTGACATTTTTTTATACGCTGATTAAAACAAAATCGACACCATGTTGTGGATAATTATTTTAACAGGTAAACTCATACAATTTGCTTTTGGCTTGTCCAAGATAGGTGATTATTATGGAAACAATAAGACAGTTAGAAAGAGAGATGATGCGTCTGGATATCCCTTCTTTTGCCTCCGGCGATACCGTAAAAGTTAACGTCAAAATAAAGGAAGGGGAAAAAGAGCGTGTTCAGGTGTTTCAGGGAGTAGTAATCAGCAAACGGGGAGGCGGAACCGGGGCTACGTTTACCGTCAGGAAGGTTTCCTACGGTATAGGGGTTGAACGGATTTTCCCCCTGCATTCCCCTGTCATCGACAAAATTGAAGTAATTACTCGCGGACGGGTACGCCGTTCAAAAATCTTTTACCTTCGCAAACTTAAGGGTAAGGCGGCAAGGATAAGGGAACGTCGCTTAACCTAGTGTGACTCCATGGGAGCAGACCTTTGGGTGTTCGAAAAAAAAGCCATTGAAAAGGGCTTTTTAAAAATCGCAGGAATTGATGAGGCCGGTCGGGGACCGCTGGCCGGCCCGGTTGTTTCTGCAGCCGTTGTGCTTCCCTCTTGTTTTCAGGTCCCCGGCATATGCGACTCAAAAAAATTAACGCCAAAAAAACGGAATTATTTTTACGAAAAGATTTACGAGCTTGCCGTTTCCGTCGGAATAGGAATCGTTGACCCACCGGAAATAGATCGCAGTAACATTCTTCAAGCATCTCTCATGTCTATGGCCATAGCAGCCGAAAATCTCGACCCTCAACCGGATTGCCTGCTTATAGACGGTATCTTTACCGTTTCGTCAGCCCTGCCGCAAGAACCCATACCCAAAGGTGACGGCCTAAGCATTTCCATTGCCGCTGCATCTATCGTTGCCAAAGTTACTCGAGACAGGATAATGGAAAGGTACCATCAGTATTATCCGCAGTTTGGATTCTCCAAACACAAAGGATACCCGACCAAGGCCCACAAAGCCGCCATCAAAAAATACGGTTGCAGTCCCATCCACAGACGAAGCTTCAAGGGGGTTAAGGAACACCTGTGAGCGAAGCGAACTAACTTGACTTGAAACTACTTCAAGATTGTTTATCTTCAAGATATTTCAGGAGAATGTCCATGATTATTAAATTTATTCCCATTGGAACTGTACACACGCCTGCCCGCAACCTGCCACGACATTGGAGCGTTTCCGATGTGGAGGGTACGCTGGAAATCCTGCCCGAGTACACCGCGGGTCTTTCGGATATTACTGCCGGCCAGCACATTGTGGTGCTGTTCCATTTTCATAAAAGTCCACCTTTTATTCCCGAATTGCTGAAACAGACCCCTCCTCACCGGAATAAAGCTTTGGGGGTGTTCAGCATTTGCTCACCCCGGCGGCCCAATGCGATCGGCCTTTCGGTACTGGAGGTACTATCAAAGGACGTCAACCGGATTCGGGTGCGGGGTCTGGATATGATTGACGGTACGCCCATTTTGGACATTAAGCCTCACATTGAGGATCAGCACAGCTGCCCAAGCTGCCCGGAACCCCGTCGCGTGGGAACCCCCTGAAGGAGGAACTTTTCTGCACCCATGCCACGCCTGAGAACCGGAAGACGAATTTATTACAATGTTTTCTCTTATGTATATGATGCGTTCGTGAACATGCATGCGCATCGAGATGCCGGAGATACGCGGAACTTTTTGGTCGAAATGGCAAACCCGGAGGGGAAAACCCATCTGACCATACTCGATATCTGCTGCGGAACAGGAGCGGTTATTGCGGCATTTGCCAACCGCTATCCCGAAAGCATAACCGTGGGTTACGATTTTTCCCGGGGCATGTTGCGTAAAGCGCAAAACAAACAAAAATCCCAAAAAACAATCCTCATAGAAGGTGATGCGGCAGCCCTCCCCTTTACTGATGAGAGTTTTGATGTGGTGACTTGCTCCCATGCATTGTATGAATTGAAACGGCAGACCCGGCAGACCGCCTTGCGGGAAATGAAGCGAATCATCCGTTCCAACGGAACGGTTTTACTCATGGAACACGAAGTGCCTCATCATCCCCTGATTAAGATACTCTTTAACATCAGGATGATATCAATGGGATCTGCTGATTCTTTAGAATTTGTTAAAGGGGGACTGGACCCGTTTCGACGGATATTTCCAGACGTTTCTCTGTGCCATTCCCCCACCGGTAAAAGCAAACTCATTATGTGTCGGAAACACAGTTAAACAGAAGAAAATGGGTGTAAATCAATGCCGTTGGTAAACGCTGATCTTTGTCTATTGACAAACCGTGGCTCTGGAGCTTTTTTTTAGATGACAGGTGTCAGGTGTCAGAGTTAAGGGTTAAGAGTTAAGGGGGGAAATGCAGTGTACGGCGCAAATGACGAATGGTTCCCTCAGGGCTGGCCCAATACTACTGAATATGCTTCCTGACACCTGACACCTGAAACCAAATAGCCATGGAAATCTTAACAAACAACAGTCTTGAGTTACACCAGAAGAAGATGGGATATTAAAAACTTATTTAGATGTTACAATTATAATACGTATCTATTCATGGAGTAGTTGAATTAGTGAAAATTTCAAATAACAAATCCAAAAAAACAAACAAATTACAATGACCAAAATTTGATGAACTCGCAAAAAGTCGTCACTCCGGTGAAAACCGGAGTCCAGGTGCTCTGCAACTGATTGAAAAGACTGGATTCCGGCTTTCGCCGGAATGAC
>CAYPIW010000162.1:0-8398 GCA_964410925.1 uncultured Desulfobacteraceae bacterium | reverse complement strand
GACTTGATAATATGTAATATTTCTCTCAAGTTAGTGCGCTGAAAAAACCTACTATTTTTTAACGGGGCATTTTTTAGAGGAGAAACCAATAGGCGGTTTTATGTGATGGAGAAAAAAAGGGATATTTATTATAGAATAAGAAAGGCTTAGGGAAGGTTAATCTTGAGACTGGCTAGTAAAGTGGAAAAGGGTTTTTAATAAAGAAAAATGGAGATGTGCTGCATGCGATGATTTTATGTGGTTCTTGATTGCTTTTAAGAAAGGTATTGATTATTTCTGTCTCTTTTGTAAAGAGCTCTCTCTCATGGTTCATAAATTTCCTGATAGATGGTTTAATGTCCTTTTCGTCTTTTAGTTTATAATAATTTAAGACAGAGCGAAGGCCACTTTCTGACAGAAACTGAGGTATCTTAAAGAGGGTAGGGTACGTTTTACTGCGGTAAGTGTCTTGATAGATGGTATCGATAGTGTTTTCTTCCTCATCTCTCATAGGGTCACTGAAGTCGAGAAACAGCATATCTTCTTGCTCCCTTAGAAAGGATCTGACGTCAAATTCCTCCATAATCTTTGTCAGTGCAGCAGCTTTGAGTTCATGTAAATGAGAAATTATGGATGTGAGGTTTCTTTTTAGGCGTTCCCTCATATCCATATATTGGCCAATATAGTCGAACAGCTCCTCATCTTGTGCATCCTCATCCTCATCCTCGTCAGCGTCAATAAGGTCGTATCTGCTGCTAAGCTCATCCAAGGTGTCAAAGGCGCCTGCCTGTGCCTTTTCAATGTCCAATATATATGTATTGGGCATCAGTTTTGCCAGGCAATTATTCCATGCATCCAGTTTGAGGGTAACAAAAGACCTCGTAGACAAATCTGTTATCAGGGCCAGAGGGACTTCGTCCAACAGCAATTCCTTAGTAATTCTAGAAAAAAGCATCTTGTCCAGAGAAAAATCTCTGAGATACTTATGATGTTGATCACCTAAAGGGCTGCCGCTTTCTTTAAGCTCGATCAGTTGTTTGTTGAGCTCTTGCCACAATAAGATCTCTTGCAAATCTAAAAGGCTTTGCTCTTTTTTATTCATCATAGTTTTTTCTCATGACATTTTCAGTCATACTTTGTAACTTCAAGTTTACGCGTAAATTTATGGGGCGTTATTTTTTCTGCCTTCCAGCTTCTGTCTTTATGGTATATCTGGATTGCCCGCTTGATGATCCTTTCGAATTGCTTGTGGATATTTTGTTTGCTGGTATTTGCCTGCTTGGCAATTTCACTCATTTTTTTACCCTTTATAAAGGCGTAAAAGCGGGATCGCTGTTTCGGAGCACGAGGTGAAATAGCCTTATTAATAATTTCTTTTAAACTCTGCCATACATCGCCTGAAATCTCAAATGCTGGAGCAAATGTGTTATCTCCTAGACCCCCGGCTTGAGAATCAGATGGAGCATAAACCTGTCTTTCCCTATAATACTCATTAACTAGTGATGCCTCCCTATCTTCACCTTCTGAACCTTCTGAAGATAGATCAAAATTTCTAACCGATATTTCTTTAAAGTTCTGCTCATCAACCTCTTCGGTTTCCTTTAATAAAGCCTCACATGGCTTTGTGCATGTTGAGTGCTTTTCACAGTTTCTACATAACTCACGCATAGTTTGATGTGCATTTTAAAAATTAGTAAATGGTTTTTCCGCTATCCATACCTTTATACCAATTTTCTGGTAAAATCAAATAGATTGATCAATAAACGGTTTACTTTTATCTATTAATAAGGACTTATAAAACACCAAACTTAAAAGAAAGGGGATGAAAATATGCCAATCTACGAAAGGAAAGATATATTTGGAAAAATAGAAATAGACGGTAAGGTGAAATGCGCGGAATGTATGAATGCAGATGACATAATACTTGAAGACGGTGAAGAATTTATTTTCTTACATAATCCTTTTGATCATGATTACATCTTTATCTGCGATTATTGCAACAAAACAATATAATAGTAATTGCCTGGGCCTTCGGGCCCAATGGCAAATAATAAGACTTATGAGGTTTTGTATGGATAATTATATGAGGTATTATCCATTGATAACAAACACAGCTGGTTTAAAAGATTTTTACGATATTACCAGTCTTCTAAGACGTTAAAAACCATGCAATTACCCACCTCATTAAATCATATTACCAAAAAGAGAGTTTTTTAAGATATTACCAAAACCAGCTCCAAAGAGGCTAATAGCCGAATGGAGGGTGATGTCTTTAGTGAATAAAAAATCAAACGTTGACTATAATATTAATTCAGGTAAAATTATTCCTCAAAAAGGATTGTGTATGAGAGGAAGAATTTACTCTGAGCAAAAATGCCCAATTTGCGGCGGAAAGTTTGAATATGATGATATGCGGAGGGGTTTATTTTGCCCGAAACATCCCGACCAGCGTGCTTCAAGTAAATTTATAGTACGGTTCGGTCGCGAAACGACGAAAAGAGCAAAAACCTACCTTGAAGCAGAACGTATTCTTGATGGTTTCAGATGGGAAGTTGATCAAGGAACCTTCGATTTAAGAGATTATAAAAAAGATAAACCCTTGGGTTTTGACAGTTTGGCTCAAAAATGGCTTCTCTTTAAGGAAAAAAATGTAAAACCCAGCTCTTTTAAGAATTTACGCAGTTACATGATTCGGGCCATTGGCGAATGGGGTCCGATGAATATAAAATTAATTAATTATGGTGAAATCGAGGATTTTCTTTATGCCCAAGATCTTTCAGATAAGACACGTGCCAATATACGATCTTGCCTTCATGATTTTTGGACATGGCTTCAAAAAAGGAGGGTGATAGATGTTCATCAGCTGCCAGAATTCCCTGAGATTAATTTTGAGCTTGGATGGAGAAAAATCATTGATATAGAAACACAGAGAGCAATTCTTGATGAGATTTACCGACTTAGTTACTCCATCAATCCTAAAATATGGCTGGGTATCAAATGGCTGTCTATTTATGTTGCGATTCGACCTGGGGAACTTTTAGGGCTGAAGGAAGGAGAGATTGATATAAAATCTGGGTATTTTATTATTCCAAAACCAAAAGAAAAGAAACCGAAACTTGTACCAATGATAGATGAGGATATAGAGATCTTAAAAAATCTACCGAGAGGTCTTCCAAACTTACCATTCTTTCGCCATTTAAGGGGGATATCAGGTGTCAAGGCTGGACAAGCATTTGGAAATAAATATTTTTATAAATGGTGGAAGAAAGCTTGTGCTAGTTTGGGGGTTGAAGGTGTCGATCTTTATGGTGGAACCCGTCATAGCACAGTAACAGCATTAAGACAGGTTGCAACACCAGAGGAAATTAAAAATGCCACTTTTCATAATACAAACAAGGCTTTTGAAAGGTATTTTCGCATTAAAGGGGATGATGTTAGAGATATTTATCTAAGAGCTAATAACCTTAGTAAGGCAATTCATTCTGAACAACATGTGAACAACATGTGAACAACCAAAATAAGACTATTAATTAATATAAGTTATTGAAATTACAATATAAAATTGGTGGAGGACACGGAGCCTTACCCCAATTCGTTCTCCGAACCGCAAGACATCTATAAAGCCAGTTTATTCAACACCTTACCACACATCAAACCCCTTCAACTTGCTGGACACCGAGAGAAACTTAATTCTCTACATTTTCCCGAAACAGAGAACGGACGTGGGTTCGATTCCCGATTGAATACCGGGCGGTGTGTTTACAAACCATGTCTTAAAAAAAATCCATTTCATAAGGTTGGATAGTTTGGCGATCTCATTAAACAATTCAGATTGGGGCATATGTCCTCCATACAAAATGTTGTGGTGGATCATATGCTCTTATTTTATATCGAGCACAATCCGTATTTTTTCTGCCAACCCTTTTACTGTAAAAGGCTTCTGGATAAATTGAACCCCTTCATCGAGGATGCCGCTGTGTGCGATGACGTTTGTGGTATATCCTGACATGTACAGAACCTTTATGTCTGGATAGCTTTTGCGGATTTTCTCAAACAACACTTTTCCGTTCATCCCCGGCATTACAACGTCGGTCAGCAGCAGATGTAACGGGCAATCGTGTTGCTCCAAGGCTTTGATCGCCTCGTCACCACCTTTGGCCAAGATAACCCTGTAGCCTTGGCGGTTAAGAATTGCGTTGGCCAAATGGCGAACCTGATCATTGTCTTCTACCAGCAGAACACATTCAGAACCCTTCAGGTTTTTCGTCGGTTTGGTGAGGGCTTTTGATGGAACGTCCGCGTCTCCGGCTAGCGGAAGATAAACCTTGAACGTCGTGCGCTTGTCAGGCTCGCTATAGACCCAGATGTTGCCATTGTGCTGCTTAATAATGCCGTAAACGGTGGAAAGCCCCAAGCCGGTGCCTTGTTCGCCTTTGGTTGAAAAAAATGGTTCGAATATATTTTCACGTGTATAATCATCCATGCCACAGCCCGTGTCACTGAAAGCCAGCAGTAGGTAGTCACCGGGCTTAACCCCCGGGCGCATTCCGGCGTATTCCTCATCCAGAGTGGCGCGCGCCGTTTCAATGGTCAGAAAACCGCCTGTCGGCATGGCATCAGCGGCGTTCACAGCAAGATTCATGATCACCTGTTCCATCTGATTCACATCGGCCATGACCTGTAGTGGGGCGGGTTCCAGGTTGTATTTTATTTCAATATCTTCCCGGATGGTGCGGCGAAGTAGTTTCCTGAAGTTTTTCAGGACGGTGTTTATTTCGATCCTTTTCAACTCCAATGTCTGTTTGCGGCTGAATGCCAGCAACTGGCGTACCAGGTCGCGCGCTTTCATCCCAGCATTCAAAATTTCATCTACAGACTCCAGTTTCGTATCCTCTGAGGCCAGATCCTCACGCAGCATTTCAGCATAGCCAAGGATGGGGGATAAGAGGTTGTTCAGATCATGCGCCACACCACCCGCCAGACGGCCGATGGACTCCACTTTCTGGGCCTGATGCAACTGGTTTTTCAGGGCGAGTTCCCTGGTAACATCCTTTTTTACGGCCACAAAATGAGCGATTCGACCCTGCGTGTCCGTTACCGGCGATATGACCGCTTCTTCCGTATAGAGTGTGCCGTTTTTCTTCTTGTTGACCATTTTCCCGCGCCAAGTGTCTCCCCGTAAAATGATGTCCCAAAGGGTCTGATAAAACACTTCGTCCTGTTGGCCGCTTTTGAGGATGCGCGGATTCTGCCCGAGCACCTCTTCACGTGCATATCCTGTAATACGTTCGAAAGCGGGATTGATATACTGAATTATGCCTTTTGGGTCTGTTATCACAACGGCTTCGCCGGCCTGTTCGATGGCTGTGGTCAGCCGTTCGCGATCCGCATCGACCCGCCGGCGCTCTGTGTTTACTAAAATCTGGGCGGCAATTGTCGCGATGGTATTAACAAAAGCCTGTTCATCCGCCTGCCAGATGCGTTGGGGGCCTGTATGCTCGAAACAGACGACCCCCTTTATACGGCCATCTATTTGAATGCCGGCATCGAGCATGGATGTAATCCCCATAGGAATCAGCAGATCGTCAAGAAATTCGGCCGTCCGGGAGTCTTTTTGGGCATCATCGGCGTTAATGTATGAATCCTTACGAATGGCCTCCCAATACTTGGGATAATTGGCCGTGATCTGAACGGCACCTCGGGTATGGACCTTGCCGCTTGATTCAAACTGCGTGGCACAGTGCATTTCTGCCCCGTCTTCGGAAAGGAGCCAGACACCCACACGGTCAACCCGCATGGCCATCGAAGCCTGCTCGGTCAAAAACCGCAAAGCCGCCTCGGAATCATCCGACCCCATAGTCTCAGGTTCCGTCAGCGCAACAAGCGCTTTACGCTGGGCAACAGCCCGCGCATTGGTGTCCTGTAGCGCTTTTTCCCATTGTTTGCGCTCGGTGATTTCCGTGGCAATGCCAGCCAGGGCGATGGGGTTTCCGATATCATCGTGGACCACCTGAGTTCGGCAGTCCATGACAATTTCGCTTCCATCGGCGGCGAAGTTGACAACTTCCCCGCGCCACCGCCCTTCGCTGAGTGTTTTTTCAATAATTTCTCGTTGTGTCGCCCCTCGTTCAGGGTCCTCGCCGAACTTCTCGGTTGAAACACCGAGGAGTTCGTCACGGCTGTAGCCCAGCGCCTTCACGTCGGCTTCGTTGACATAGGTAATCACACCTTTCAAATCCGTGACGGTTACACGATCCGAAATCTGGTCGAGCACCAGCGCCTGGAGACGGAGCTTTTCCTCAGTTTTTCTCTGTTCCGTTATGTTCCGGGCAACCCCTAACATACCTATCAGCTTGCCTTCCGAATCTCGGAGGGGTGCCTTCAGGGTGTCGAGCAATACCCTGCGGCCACCCGGATAACGTATCCATTCCTCATTATGCCGTGGTGATTCTTGTTCCAGCATCAGCCGGTCATTTTCACGAAAAGCATCCGCTTCGCTTCTGTCATAAAGATCGTAATCCGTCTTGCCGAGAATATCATCGATCTCTTTTCCGAGATGCCGCACAAATTCTGCGTTGCAGCCGAGATAGGTCCCATCCAGATTCTTGTAAAACACGATATCGGGAATCGAATTGATCAACGAGGTAACCAGACCAAGGTGGTGACGGATCTGGCTTTCACTTTTGCTCAGTTTCTCTTCCATATATTTGCGTTCAGTCAGGTCTATCCCCAAACAGGTGACGTCAACGATTGCCCCCTGAACGTCTTTGGTGACGTTATTGGCCCAGGCCACATACCGCCGATCTCCCCTCCGGGTGAGGATTTCATTTTCATAAGAGGAAAGGCTTTTGGTGTCACCTGTTTGCATGACAGTCTGAAACACACTCCGTATTTCTTCTCGACATTCTTCAGGAATAAAATTATTGAACCAGTTTTGGCCCAGCACCTCATCTTCCGTCCATCCGGTCAGGGCCAGAAAGTGCTTATTGGCAAAGACGATTTTGGCCTCCGGGTCCAGGCTGATGCCGATCTGAGGGGTATTGACGAGTATGTTGCGCCATTTCCGCTCCGATTCACGAAGCTTCTCTTCTGTCTGCTTACGTTCGGTCACATCCTCGGAGACCCCTTCGATCCATCCTTTTTCCGGAACCAACCTTGCGGAATAACGCATCCAAAGGATCGACCCGTCATTGCGTCGGAATCGGGCCTCGAAATTTTGAAACTCGCCTTGGGATTCCAGCATGGAAACCATTTTTCGGCGATCTTCAGGATCGACATATCGTTCCGCGATGTTGAATGATTCGGCAAGGAGCCCCCCCCTGTTTGGATAACCAAGAAACCGAGCGACCGCGTCATTGGCATCTAGCAGCTCACCGGTGCCGACGTCCGTTCGAAACAGACCGACTTGCGAGTTGAGAAAAATGCCCCGATAGGTTTCTTCGGCTTCCTGCAACCTTTCTTTGTCGCGCGAAAGGGTCTGGAACATGGTTTCAAGAGGCCGGGCTACGGTGGAACGTACCAGGGCCAGGTAGATCAGGAAAAAGGAAACGATTTTAAGCAGGTGCCCGGCAAGGTTCATCAGGCCGTAAACGTCCGTGTAGAGGGTGAAAGCCAGTTCTTCGGCAATGGTCAGGGCCATGGCCGCGATCATCAATCGCGCCACGGCAGGGTCCAGGAGTTCCCGTTTTTTGAACAGTAAGCCCATGGCCAGTACGAGTGTCAGACAGATCACGTACTCAGTCCCGACCTTGAAGCCGGTCAGCCCCACACCCTCGATATAGCAAGCGGGGAAGAGATTCCAGGTGAAGATGGATGCCAGTAAAAGTGCCGTAATACCGGTATAAGCGCAGAACACGGGCCAGGTCCGGATGCGGCGGCCCAGAAGGAGCGGGAACAGCAGCAGGCTAACGGCCTCCAGGCCCCGGGCGGCAATCCAGAGCTGGGTGGCATGATTCGCAGCCAGGTCGTCAACAAAGATGCCCATGCCCTTGTATGAAAGGGTGTGGACCAAATCGATAAAACCCACGGAAAAATAGGCGATGCCCAAAAGCAGCAAGGCGTCGTTTTGCTCCAGTCGCCGGGTGTTCCAGAGCAGGAAGAACACGCTCCAGGCCACGGCCACGGCGAAAAGTTCCGCCAGTCCGTGAAACAGCAGGTAGTTGTGGCGGCTGACCGCATACAGTCCCGCCAGGGCGGCGAATCCCGCTGCAGCCTGGAGGATTCGACGGGATTGGGTCGGGTTCATCGCCATGGCCGGCCTTTCCTGCCCGGAGCTAATTCCCGCGGGTTTTGCGGCGCGCGGGGGGGGTAGTTTTCATTGTTATTCTCCATGGTTATCCGAACACGACGATTCAATGCCACCAAGAGCGCGGGCCAACGCCCTTTTCAGGTCGTCCATCTGATACGGCTTGTTTAAAAA
>CAYPIW010000161.1:0-16744 GCA_964410925.1 uncultured Desulfobacteraceae bacterium | reverse complement strand
CGGTCTTTGATTCTTTTATATTCAGCGTGTCTCCGATTTTCAGGTTTCTAACGGCTTTTACCTTCAGCTTGAGCAGATCTCCGGCTCGAAGTCCGTTGTCGATTTCCATGATGAACAGGAGGTGGTTTCTGGGAGAATCGGACAGCAGCTACATCAAATCAGGGTTAAGCGCATAGACCTGCTATTTATATAAGTTCCTTGTTTTTTCCATATTAGTGAATGAAATTCTGCAGGAAGGTCAGAAGCATTATTACCGAAAGGCAAGGTATTGTTGTTTCAAGAGGTTATTGTTATTGATACGGAATGATTATACCGTGCTGTGAAGATAATCAGAATTAATTCGGACGGAGAAAGATGCTGTATGTTTGACATCAGGACTGACGCTTGATAATGTTGCGATTACTTAAAAAAATCTTTAATAAAACTGGGGTGAATGCAAGCATTGATAAGGGCGAGCAATATTGCATTTTTCGTTGAATCCAATAGACTCAAAATTTTGAATAAAATTAAGTCTGTAGGCAATGGAACTCATTGTATGGACAGCCTGAGCATAGAGTTAAGCTATAAATCTGTTAATTGAAATAAAGGCTTCAGGCAGCCTCGGTAAAAGGATTAAGGAAATTGTTCTAAAGGCTTAAAAAATGAAAATTATCAGGGTGATTGCATTATGTTGGTTGGTTTTTTTAATAGCTTTTATTTTGGGATTATATGTTTACCACACAAAGATATGGCCATATGCAATACTGGAAAACATTAAAAATTTTGTTGCTGGTGACATTGAAGAACGGTCGTCGTTATCGGAGAAAATCAAAAATGACTTTAATTTAAAGCCCTGCAGACACATCGTAACTAATTCCCAAAAAAATGATTTTGCCATTAATAACTATAAGGAACTAAAGGGCCTGGGACTTAAGGCGCGTCGAAAGAATCCAAAAGTTTTTCTTTCCGATAAAGCTCCCAGAGGGTACCGGGTTATATACGGGACTCTCGATTTTCGCAAAGCACTGCACGGTGCAATTCTCATTGACCCTGCGGGTCTATTGGCCCATGTCTGGCAAATAAGCCAAGAAGGAGTAGCTTGGAAGCATCCGCAAGACACCAACGTTTTCCCTCACGGGTTCGAGATAGCTCCTGATGGTTCTATCGTAACAGCGTATGATAGTGGAAATTCATTAACAAAGTATGACTATTGCGGAAGGATAATCTGGCGTATAAAAGGAGGTTTCCATCATTCTATTGCTTTTGACAGCAATGGTGATATTTGGACTTGGGGAAACCCTGGTACAGAAGAGCCTTATGGAGACAATCTTTTGAAAATAGATTATAAAACGGGTGAAGTCCTCAAAAAAATTCATTTGAGAGAAGTTATGAATGCCAATCTTGACATCGATATTTTTGGTATTCGTCAAATAGACAAAGCTGAAGGTTCAGAATGGACCCATTCGCCGTGGCACGCAAATGATATTGAACCCTTACCCATGGAATTCGAACAGTATTATCAAGGTTTTAGTGCTGGAGACCTGCTCGTAAGCCTGCGTTCTCCCAATCTTATTTTTGTTATGGATCCAGACACCCTTGAAGTTAAGTGGTGGCGGCAGGGATTGACTCGCAGGCAGCACGATCCGGATTGGAACGATCGAGGAACGATCACGATATTCAATAATAATATGCACAGGGGTTATTCTAATATTATAGAATTAAATCCTTTTACATATGAATATAATATAATAGTTGATGGTAGAGAATACGATTTTTATACTCGGATTCAGGGTAAGCATCAGTTAGTACCTAATAGAGGAGTATTGATCACATCCTCTGACCAGGGAAGGGTTTTCGAGGTTGACGGCGAGGGGAACATTACCTTCGAATTTCTCAACACATATGGAGACAAAAAGGAAAACCTTGCTATATCAGAGGCCCGATTCCTACCAGTAAATTTTTTTAAAGAGGTACCGCAATGCAATTAGTTTTGCTTTTTATGTATGCTTTGACATTTTTCTTCCCATTACCTGCCTACGGGTATGTAGGTCCGGGTTTAGGATTGAGCGCTATTGGGGCAATACTGGGTGTCTTGTTTTCAGTATTTTTGGCCTTATTTGCTCTCTTTTGGTATCCCATCAAGCGATTAATTGGGAAATTCCGCAAGATGAGCCAGAAAAAAAATGATTTATAGTAAAATCTTGATCATATCTCTCTGCGTAGTGCCGGGAGTTATTACGTTTATTGAGCTATTTCTGCTACTTCCGCTTACAAAGTGTATAAATAAGTTGATGGCGGACTCTATCAAGGCTCTGTCAGTGATCAGATCACCTGATATTTCGGATCATTGGAAGGAAAAAGTTGTTCCGCGTTACGCTATGCATATAATGGTATCGAGTTTTTTAATCATTTTTTATTTAATGATATTATTCTTTGCATTTGGTGTGGCATATTGTCTATCTGGACTGATATTTTTCAGTAATCTATACCAAGTGATAGAGACCTTCTGTCAGATTGAGATGCAGATAATTACAGTTGTTTTCGGTATGTGTTATGTTTTTCTGAGGAATAAGATAAAGACGTCAAAATCAAGCAATAAAATTGATTACACGCTTTCTTCCAGAGCGCTACATCAGATAGTATTGGATAATTCGATAGTAAAAGAAATGGCCTTTGATATTGACTGCATGGTGACCAGATTTCGTCCAGGTCCTCTTCAAACTTCATCTCCTGTTTACATTGCAGGTTTGGCACGTGCAGGTACTACAATCCTCCTTGAGGCCCTCTATTCTACAGGTGCGTTTACTACACTCACATACAGGACATGCCTTTTGTAACCGCACCATATCTTTGGAGTAAGGTTAGAAAAGGACACGAACTCAAAGAAGATTTGAAGAAAGAGAGAGCCCATGGAGATCGTCTGTATATAAATTATGATAGTCCGGAAGCATTTGAGGAAATATTTTGGATGACATTCTCAAGTACAAATTATGTCAGGGACTCTTATATCGAAATTCAGGACATTGATGCGGATTTGCTCGAAAAGTACAAGAGGTTTGTTGATAATATTATCGCCAGGGAAAACAAAAATTGTTCAATCCGATACTTGGCAAAGAATAATAATAATTTGATTCGCATCAAGGCAGTAAAGTCTGCATTTCCTGATTCGATTATCATTGTTCCTTTTCGCAATCCAATCGATCACGCAAAATCACTACACATTCAACACGAGCAGTTTCTAGAAAAACATACTGAAGATCCATTTTCATTAAAATATATGAAATGGTTGGGACATTTCGAGTTTGGTGCAAATTTTAAACCCTTTAAAGTCAGCCCGGAGGCACTTCCCAAAAACGGAGAAGAGCCTAAAGAATTGGATTACTGGCTTCGTTATTGGAAATGTGTTTATGAATATGTGATTAAGCATCATGCTTCCGATGTAATCTTTTTTGACTATGATAAATTTTGTGAAAAACCAGACATTAGTTTTGATAAGTTGGAAAGTGCATTAGCAATGGATGAAGCTTTGTTGAAACCATTTTCTACCAATATTCAAGCTGCGAGAAAATACATGTGTGTTTTAGAGGGACAGGCATTTTCAGGGCAAATAAAAAATGTTCATAATATGTTGCGAGGGCTTTCCTTGTAATGTGAGTATAACTAAATGGCGACCGATTCTGATTTAATTCTGCAATTTTTTGATTCCAATCATAATTTCAAGAATTTCTAAAGGCCACAACATGTTATACAAATTGATTTCACCTATACTCCCTAATTGATTTCACTAGTAAGTCCTTTTAATCAAACGATATTTGATGCTATTGGCTTTAGCAGTAATATAATCCTAACCCACAGGTTCTCTTTCATGGGTGTGTTCCTGTTTGTTTCTACAAGACTGTTAATATTTTACAAAAGCCGGAAAACCTATTTCCAGAGAAGCGGCCATAAAAGATTTTTAATTTAAACGCTTTCCGAAACCTAACCCTTCACTTCCTATTGATTCCAGAAGAAACACCCCTTAAATCGCTTCTCCGGGCGCTGAAATGCGTTTAAATTGTGTTCGCAGTATGTGGTCCGGTATAGTATAGTATTATAACCGTATATCATCAGACCCCCCCCCAAATCAAACCCAACACCAGCACCATGCCTGTTACTATCCATTATTTTGAGAAAGGTTTTAATGCCAACACAATGATAACCCCCCTGTGTTAGAATAGTTGGCCATCTCATGCACTTTATCGAAGTCCCAGTTGCAGTTTAACCGCAACGTGCCTAAAACCAAAATCTTCCATAGATCCATTCCGGGTCTTCCGGTTTCATGATTTTTTTTGGGGGGGACAATCTGTTTGAGAACATTGAAAACCTTTCCTTGTAGTGCTTTTGTACGGTAGATGTGTTGCAGCCCCATCAGCAGCTTATGGATTTCATCCCGGGATTGAAGATCAAATTCAATATGGGCAATATCTTTTTTTCAAAATTCCATTTGCAAATTGATGACTTTTCGCATAAATTATCCCTATGAAGATTTTTTGGGTTTGACTCGGCTTAACCTTTCTACTTTACAGGTAGAAGATTGGTATTTAATGTTAATTCAACAAGATAACTACCATCACCAAATCGAGAATGCAAGTAAATTATGCATTACCTGAAAAATCTTCGTTTTATTTTTATGCGATAAATTTAATCTATATCAGTATCTTAGGGATTATCGTTCAAACACTAATTATCCGAAAAAGGAAGTTTTTATCAGACTTTGTTTTATCAGTTTTTGATTCTGATGTCCTGAAAATGAGCAGTTGACATGAAAAAATTGATCCTTTGCTTTACAATTCTGGCATTCCTGGTTCCGGCCGGAACTTTTGCCCAAGAAATGACAGGCCGCCGTATTATGGAGCTTGTTAAAGAAGCGCATGATGTCAAAAATGATACGGCAGATATCATCATGCTGATCATTGACAAAAAAGGAAACAGGAAAGAACGGTTTCTCAGGCGGTATATCAAGGAATTTGAAAACGGATTAAAGCGGAGCCTGATCGTGTTCAGGGAACCAAAGGATGTTGCCGGCACCGCCCTGTTGACCTGGGAACTCAACGGTGGGCAGAGCAAACAATGGCTTTACCTGCCAGGGCAGAAAAAACTCCAGCGCATGGCAAGCAACAGCCTGAAAAGCTATTTCATGGGCACAGACCTGACCTATGAAGACCTGATGCCTGATGAAATAAATGATTAGACTTACACTCTCACCAGAGAGGAAACGCTGCACGGCAATTCGTGTTATGTAATCGAGATTATACCCGGAACTGAGGAAAAAGCAAAGGTGAGCGGATACTCAAAACGGGTGGTCTTTGTGCGAAAAGACATCCTCTTTGCGATAAAGGTCGACTTTTACAACCAGCGGGGAACATTGTTTAAAACCCAGACGAGTCACGATCTTGAAAAACTTGAAGGCGATGCCTGGACCGCGAAAAAAACCCTGATTATCCGGCATAAAAAAAACCACAAAACCCTCATGGGGATCAAAAACCGGAAAGCGGATATTGTTCTGACAGACGCAGTATTCACGGAAAATTTCATTCTTTCCGGAAAATACCTTCAGTAAGAGAATAACCGGCCGGCACAGGGGGTGCTTTACTGAAAATTGACCTGTCGCTCATACGTGCTACCGCCCACAATAATTGGACCTGTTTGTCTCAAATTATTCAGCCCCGATTCTCTTTTATGGAAGGTAATGATTTTAACCCGCTACCCCGCAGATAATGTATTAAGATTATGTAAAATATATAGCATATCAAAGCACATTTCCGGGCTTCGAAATATCGTTTTTGAAATGGGTCAAATAAGGTGAGATTTCGGGCCAGATAATGTGCGACTTAGCTCATACGGACTATATTTTTTTAGCCTGAATCTGTTGCGAAATTGCAAATCGTTGCCCGGAACCGGAAACGTGGCTGTTCAGGAGTTCGATAATGCGTAAAATATTACAGTTCGGTTATGATCATCCGGGGTCAGGAAGCCTGTTCAGCATTAATGGGCCTGCCCCGCTTGCCCAGTGAAACCAGTATTTTCTTTTGTTTCACCGGGGTAGCTCCGCGAGATGGTGCTGGGGTAATCTGTAAAATCTGTGGATCAAAATTATGTTACATGCGAAAATGAAGAAAAACTGTAAGTTCATAATCTCTGCCGCACTATTCCTGATTGTTATATGCGGAGCACCTGCCGAAGACAATGACCTGAAAAAAGCATCATTCATACCTCAATGGGTTCCCCAGGCCCAGTTCGCAGGGTACTACATCGGGCTTGAAAAGGGTATCTAAAGGAAACACGGTATAGACCTCACCATCATTACCGGCGGACCGGACTATTCGCCATCGGAGCTTCTTACAGATGGGAGAGCGGATTTTGCTTCGCTCTGGCTATCCACTTTGAGAAAATACGATCTTACGGTGCAGGTTGTTCCCCAGTCCTTTTCTGTCAATCTCTTCCTGAGAGACGGTGTCGATGTGGCCTCGGCAATGTGGTACAACGAATACCATACAATTCTGAACTGCGGTATCGATCCCGATGAGCTGACAACATTTTTCTTCCATGAACATGGTCTCAACTTTCCTGAAAACGGCATTTATTGTGCAACTTATTGACACACATACTTTTATATCAAATTCAGCCCGTTGAGTTTGCAACATCGGGGTGTACGCACGTACCCTCAAAAAGGAATTTCTTCTTTATCTGAATCACCATCAAAATCAAAAGGCATCATTTCGCTTGCCAAATCAAAAAAGACACCCAAAGATTCGCATAAATTCTTCACAATTCGACTATAAACTTCTTTTTCATTAACATCCCTGGCTTTCGACATTGCTTTCAATGCGGAAGTTAATTCTTTCGACAACCCAATAATTATTTTTTCAGTATCCATTAATTCTCCATTTCATTTTTTTTTATTGCGAACGCCTTGAGCTAACCTGCCGGCCACCGGACTTTCGAGCCTGCACTAACTTTTACGTAAAACCGCAGAGTTTTCCCGGTCAGGTTCAGTGATTGGTTCTGCATCCGAATTTGTTAATGCTAAGCAATGAGAGAACGGAGAGCTTTATTGACTGATTCTGAATCAGGAAAATGAACCTTAACATCAGGATCAAGCATAATAGAGCCATCTTCTTGTGTGAAATATTGTACAGATGTTGAACCATCGTCCTTATGAACAATGACGGTATGTCCTTTCCTGTATGCCTTATAATGCTTTCCCCTTACACCGCTTGAGAAATCATACTCATCTCTCATATCTGAATTTTTAGAATTGCGCATCTTTTTCTTCATATTTCTTCCTTTCAGATTTTGTTGCTTTACGACATCCGATTATGCGTATATTTTCGTTTCTTTCGGTGTACCATACAACTAAAACTTCACCTTTCGAGGAAAATCCAATATCAATAAAACGGTATTCACCATCTGAATGATCAGGATCATCGATCGTAATTGCAAATGGATCGTTGAAAACAGTTTTGGCTTCCTCGAACGTAATACCATGTTTTCTTTCATTTTTCTCAGATTTATTTTGATCCCATTCAAATGTAAGTGACATTGATCAAATTCCATATTTTTTGAACATTTTAACAAAATTCTATCGTTTTCAAAACATTAATTTTTAAGGTGCAGAACGTGGGCATAACCTGCTGGGATTGAGCGCCAGCGAAATCCCAGTCACGGTTCATGCCATGGTTATCCGTTCCTTGGTGAAATTATGCAGCCTCTATTCGCTTTAACTTGCTGATATCAACGGATTGTTCTGTTTTCCATAAATCAAACTGCAACTGCAACCGAAGCCATCCTTCGGGTGTACGACCGAAAACCTTTGACAGCCTTAGGGCCATCTCTGGACTAATTCCTGCCTTGCCGTTCAATATGGTTGAAAGGGTCTTTCGGGCAACACCAAGAGCTTCGGCTGCTTTGGTAACGGATAAATCTAATGGCTCAACACAAAACGCTCTTATGATTTCACCAGGATGTGGGGGATTATGCATACGCATGGTATACTCCTTTAATGGTAATCTTCGTAATTTACGTCGAAGGCATCTCCTTTTTCTATTTTAAAGGTGACACGCCAATTTCCGCTAACTTTTACAGACCAGGTTCCTTTACGTCCACCTTTAAGTTCATGCAGATTTAAACCGGGCAAATCCATATCATCTAAGGTTTCAGCGGTTTCGAGAAGTGCGAGGATTTGCCGTAGACGCGTTACATATTGCGGGTTGATACCTGCAGAGCTGCCAGATTCAAATAGCTTTTTTAAACCCTTGTGTATGAATTTTTGTATCATGCAAATATATTGCAACCAGATACGTAGCAGGTGTCAAGGGGTGATAAGCAGCCAACGCCGAGCTAACCAGCGGCGGGTTGGCACCTAAACTCTTCAAGAAAGCTCCAGTAATTTTCAAATGCGCATACGCTAAAAACCGTCCCGGTATTAGCCGTCTGGTTGAGCGCCGTGTTTTGCGAACTGTGCCGCTGATTAGGCATACGCAAGACGGCCTTTCGGCTGAGGAATAGGCCTACCGAGTCTTGTGGCAGTTTCGATCCACTCATCGATAATTTGTTCCGCATTGCTCAGCGCCTCCTGGTAGGTCTTTCCGTCCGCCATGCATCCGGGAAGCTCCGGCACCTCGGCCACAAATGCATTGTCCTCAGAGCTCCAAAAAATGATAATTTCGTATTTTTTATCCATTGTCATTCTCCAATACGAATATGATATTTCAGGATTACATCCCTGACTTGTTTAACTTGGTACGGTTTCCCTTTTCCGTCTTTGGGTTGCAAGTTCAGAATCTCCTCAACATCATCCTTTGTGAAAATGTGATGATCCCCTTTGATTCTCTCATCAAACCCAAGCCGTTTGAGCAATGCACATAACTTTTCAAATGGTACATTCGCGTCGGATCTGCGCATCAGAATGTGCTCATACAGCTTTTTCAGTTTGCCCATAATCGAATCCTATCATATCTGTTTATTCGTGCCAAATTCCCATATCATCTCTCATCTCGCACAACAGCGCCTACAAGTCTGCTTCCTTCCGACACACTGCAACGCGTCGGCTTTCCTTCCGCTAAGCGAAACTTATCCTTTCGGACCACAATTATACATTTTTCGGGGCTCAATACAGAGCCTGCACCCTTGTTCCATCCAGCTTCGGACTCCCGTTACCGGTTCTGCCCGTAGACTTCACTAATGAGCTGTTGGCTAAACTTTACTCATGTGGAACTTTCGCAGATCAACTGCTCAGAGCCGGAGCAAGCTCCGATAGGAGACTAACCACTCAATCCATTTTCCTCAGCGCCAGGGCAAGCCCTGCAAAGAGGTACATAGCTTGCGCTATGTGCGATCACCCACTGGGTAACAATATCAAATTTCATCCACCATCAGGTGGAATCCCAGCGCTTCGAATTTAGCTGGGCACGAGCAGAAAATGGTTATGCAAAAGAATGTTGATCTCTGGGAATTGGTTTCAGGCGATTAATCTGATTTGCTTCAGGACTGTTCATTGCATGCCAAAGATCCCAATCCTGTTGCAAGCCCAGCCAGAAATCCGCTGACATTCCCAAAACACGAGAAAGTCGCAAGGCCGTATCCGGCGTTACCGAACGTCTGCCTTTAACAATTTCATTCAGACGAGGGTAAGAAACGCCCAGGCAACGAGCGAGTTCTGCTTGTGTAAGCCCCAGCGGCTTGACGAATTCCTCGAAAAGCATCTCTCCGGGATGTGTCGGCGGGCGATTTCGAGGCAACCGCCTCCCAACATCAGTGGTAATCTGTGATTTCGATCTCATAGGCATGGCCTTCCTCCCACGTAAAACAAATTCTATATTGCTGATTAATGCGGATACTGTATTGATTCTCCCGGTCGCCTTTCAAGCGTTCCAAACGATTTCCAGGAGGCACTTTAAGTTCATTGATTTCCCGAACCCTGTTGATTTGATCCAATTTCCGACGAGCAACCGGCCAAATAGATTGAGGACAGCATCTTCGAGCAGCTTGAGATGCCACACCATCAAAAATATCCTCTGTACCAGCTGACGTAAAAGTTTTTATCATGGATCATATTATAATGGGGTTCATTATAGGTGTCAAGCGATTTAGAAAGTGTGCATAACCATTGATTACCAAGTCAATTTGACCTGATAAGTTCATATTCATGGATTTTTCGGGCAAATTTGCCTTGTCCCAATATCAAATACATCTTATAAGTTAAAAAGTACGGCAAATGCAACAAAGAATTCACTTGAAGAGGATTGTTTTAGACAAAAAGGACAAGGAAGTCATCATCCGATAAAAGGACAGTTAAATAATTATGCCGACAACAAGAGACCGTAAGATAATAGAGGAGGTAAGGGATGTGATGCGTCTGCACTACTACTCAATTCATACAACGATGATATATACGCACGTCCTCCAGCAGAGCTGCCAGGGAGTTCAGAGCCCTCTTGAAGACCTGGACATCTGACCTCCAGTGGTTGCGAAGCCCATGAAACAGCATTCGATCATGACCCCTCTTAAAGATGAACTCGGAAAAAGTCACCATTGAGTTTGATGGGATCACTATCCGGGATCAAAATTGGAATACAATTGACTCGTGTTATGGTCAGGGTCACAGCACCGAAATCCTCCTCCACCTTGCCATAGAGCATGAAGGGCCGGTTTGTTTCCAGAATGGCGCAAAACCGGCGATAGGCTTTGGGGAAAAAAGTGGTTTCCACCAGGCCGGTCTCGTCTTCGAACGTCAGAAATTCCATGGGTTCTCCATGTCTGGTATGAACGAGCTTGCCTGTGATCAACAGCCCGGCACTGCACACATGCCGGCCTGTAAAGTGAGATAAGTCTTTGGCCTTGACAATCTTGTGTTTCTTTAACGCATCGGCGTACAACACCATGGGGTGACGGTCGCACAAAAAACCCAGGGCTGCAAATTCATGCCGCAGACGCTCCGTCTCGTTTTCAGGAACAAATGACGGTTTGGGAACAGCTCTCCCGAGATTAAACAAATCTCCTGCGCCTGATCGGTGTGACCGTGACTTTTGCCAGCAGGCCAGCTCCCACAACAATGATGCCCGACTCTCTTTGGGATGGAGTGAATCAAACGCGCCGGCATGAATCAATGAACGCGCCTCCGAGTCATCGGGTTGGACCCGTTCAAGAAAATCCATGATGTCACGATACGGTGTTGTTTTTCGCTGGGCAACAATGCGCCTTTGCGTGTGAGTGCTCAACCCCTTGATGGACACCCATCCCACCCGCATGGCTCCCGCCCTGCCCTTCCAGCGGATATGGCTTTTGTTCACGTCCGGCGGTAAAATTTTTACTCCCAGTCGCCGGGCTTCGGACACGTAGGCGAATGTGCTGTAAAAACCGCCCTGATTGCTGATGACCGCCGCCATGAACTCAGCCGGATAATGGGTCTTAAGATAGGCGGCCTGGAAAGAGACCCGGGCATAACTGGCGCTGTGGGGCTTGCAGAAGGAATACCCGCTGAAGCTCATCATCATGTCCCAAACCGCCAGGATCTGCTCATCGGCAACCCCTCGTTCCCGCGCGCCGGCAATGAAACGCTCTTTATAGTGGTCCAATTTGCGGGTTTTATCCTTTTTGGACATGATTTTACGAAGCCCGTCCGCATCGGCGTGTGAAAATCCCGCCAGAGCCACGGCGGTTTTGGCCACATCCTCCTGATAGATCATGATGCCATAGGTCTCCTCAAGCACGTCTGCCAGCAACGGATGAACGGGCTCCCATTTTCCTCCGTGCAAACGGCGGATATATTCCCGGATAAATTCATTGGCCGCCGGACGGATAATGCTGCTGTGAATCACCAGATGCTCAAAATCACCGATTTTTGTCTTTTTTTGCAACAGTCGCATGGCCGGACTTTCAATGTAAAAGCACCCCATGGTATTTCCCCGGGCCACGGTTGCCTGTGTGGCCGCATCGTCTTCCGGTTCCCAGTGATCTTCATCAAAATCCGCACCGTTGTCTTTCAAATTTGCAATGGCATCGCGGATAACCCCCAGGCTGCGGTTACCGAGAAGGTCGATTTTCACCAGACCCCCGTGTTCCGCACCGTCTTTTTCCCACTGGATAACCGGAACCCCTTTGGGCGCAGGCTCCACCGGAACATAATGATAAAGAGGCTCCGGAGTGATCACCACGCCCCCGGGATGAACGGACAGGTGGCGCGGAATACCGATGATGCACCGGGCAATGCGAATGATTTGCCGCCAGGGTTCCGGAAAATCGAATTCGCCAAACCGTGGCAGCTGTTTGAGTTGGGACAACAGATCATCATCCACATGATCTTCCCGCCAGAACCAGGGAAGGCGCCGGGTGACCCGGCCGATCTCCGGGTCCGTGAGCCCGAAGACTTTGGCCACTTCCCGTATGGCCATGCGCGGTTGGAAGGTAACATGATTGCATACCAGGGCGGCGTGACCCTTGTACTGCTTTAGTACGGAATGCAGAATCTCATCCCGCTCATCCCACGCAAAATCGATATCCATATCCGGCGGATCCGATCGGCCCGGGTTCAAAAAACGATCGAAATACAGGTTATACCTGATGGGACAGACATTGGTAATCCCCAAACTATACGCCACCAGGGACGCCGCACCGCTTCCCCGCCCGCAGATTCGCGGACTGCGGGATACGATGTCTTGAACCACAAGAAAATAAGATGAAAACCCCATTTTTTCGATAATGCGAAGTTCATGTTCCAGGCGGTCCACAACGGTTTCGGAAAGATCGTCACCATACCGTTTTCGTGCTCCCTTATACGCGGCATCTCTCAGAAGATGTTTGGCGCTTTGTTCCTGTGAATTGCCCCACGGCGGCAGAACAAGTCCGGAACAGGGTCCGGTAAACGTCAGCCGTTCCGCAATTTCCCGGCCGGCGCGAATGGCATCCGGCCAAATGGCAAACCGTTGGGCATATTCTGATGCCGGGGCCAGCCAAGCGTCGGACGGAGCCGCATCTTCCGGTGTTAACCGGCAAAGAGATGTATTCCGGTCTATGGCCCTCAGCATTCGGTGGATCTTTGCGTCCTCCGGGTTCAGGAAAAAACTTCCGGGCGTGGCCACCACCGGTACGCCAAGGTGTTTGCACATCTCGCGCAATTCAAAGGCCGTTCCATGGGGCCTGCGCGGCACCGCCGCTGCGATAGACACACCGGCTTCATACCACTCCGATAAAAGTTCGGGGGTTTGCGTGAGGACAGCCAGGCCCCGGGCATGTTCGGGCACAGCGGACTTGAGATCAAATCCTTTATCCGAGTGACGGCGTGTAATCAGGCGGCAGAGGTTAATATACCCCTGCTCGTTCTCCACCAGGCAAACCGAGCGACACCCGGACACGGGATCCGTCAGCTCCGCACCCACAATAGGGGTAATGTTTTCACGTTCGCAACTTTTTAAAAAGGGCCACAAACCGTAAAGATTGTCGGTATCCGTAAGCGCCAGTTGCCTGTACCCCCGCTGTCCGGCAGCCGCACAAATCCTCTCCGGCGAACACGTGCCCCACATCAATGAATAATATGAACGAACCGTAAGAGGAATCATAACGGAATACCTTAACCTATATAAGAACCAAATAGTCTCTTATAAATTAAAATGACGACAAAAAGCGAACAAATTTCATGGGTCTTTAAAGATTATAGTCCAATTTAACTCTGAAAAGTGCCTAAAGTTTTGGTATTCTATCATTTTTAAATTGCCCGCGCTGTAAGCGCGTTCCTTAACTTTAGCTCACTTTAGCTCACTTCAAACTTTAGTTCATTGTTCTTCCCGCGCGAATCGCGTTGAAACCAAAACGATGGCGGATCGCATCGAGAGCGAAAATTAAAGTGTCACTCATCTTGTTTTCTTTTTCATCTTCGGCAAAAAGCGCCATCTGTGCGGGGGGATACGTCAGGCGGTGGCAAATCAAGCGCAGATGCCGGATGCCGGCCCGGCGGGTCCAGGACCGTTCAAAGGCGCTCTTTGCCAGAACAAACAAGCGAAAATCATTGGACGTGGCCGGATCGGTCACCGCCTGGCGGGCAACCCGCATGCCGTCGGAATAGTCGAGGACAACCCTGATCCGTCGCGCTGTCAGCCGTGACTTGCGCAACTTCGCACCGGCCCGCTCGGCAAGTCCATATAACGCGCCTTGCACCACCGCCACCGGGTGGGTGTCAGTCACAAATTCATGATTTGCAACCACAACCGGCGGCGTCTGTCCCACAGGCAAAACCGGGGACGGGTCAATGCCGCGCACGGCATGGTACAGGCTGCCGCTGCGGGTGCCGAACATAATATTCAGCTGTTCCATGGACAGACGGGCCACATGACCGGCACGGGTCAAATTGAATTCCCGAAAGCGTTTCAGGTCTTCCCGTTCGATACCGGGGATAAGATGGACCGGCACGGGTTTCAAAAACTCTTGTTCTTCGCCGGCGCCGATGACATATTCGCCGGCGGGCTTGACCATGCGGGTTGCCACTTTGGCGATGAGCTTGTTGGGACCCACCGACCAGACGGGATCGAACCCCATATCCGTGCGCACCGCCTTGCGAATACGCCACGCCACATCGGGCGGGGGACCGAACAGTCTTCCAGTTCGGGTGGCATCGACAAACAGATGTCCGTTGTGGTCGGTCATTTCAATCAACGGCGAATATGGCAGGGCGTGTTTAACGAGCCGGGCCATTGCACATTCGTACCGGGCGGGACGGGGGGGCAATACAACGGCATCCCGGCAACACCGGAGCGCCTGTCTCAGGGTCATGCCTTTGCGCACACCGCTTTGATACGATTCTTCGCTCATGTCATACACCGCCGCCCGCGCCGTACCCCCTGGCGCAATAATCACCGGACGTCCCCGCAGCCGGCCGTCCACCAGCCGTTCCACAGCCACGGCAAAATCAGCCACATTTATATGGATGATTGATCGCTCACGCATATCAAGTTGGTTCGCTTCTCTCCGAGGCGTAGGATCGTGCTTCTACGAGCCGGAGGCCAGCCCCCGTAGGGCTTACAGGCCGGAGGGTATGGCCTACGCCCCGGAGGGAATATTGGAACACTAGAATATTAGGTTCTGGGAAAATGGAAAGAATCTTGATAATCTGTGTTCATCTGTGTCCAAAAAAAGAAATTCCTACACGATCATGTTTCGCGCCTTGAGCAACGCCACCATCCTCCGGGCATTTTCCGGCGCCTGGGCTCGGACATGATTGTTGAAAAAAATGATGCCCCTGCGAGCCCGGTTACTCATGGGTTCAATTTTATTTTCGATCCATTCGTGCAGTTCATCATCGGAATAATTGTAATCAAATTGATGCTGCATGTTCCCCGAACGCCAGCCTTTGGCATTGCGACCGTGAAAGCGCACATAAAACAGATCCGGGTGGGTCACAATGTCCAGGGCCGGAAACAGGCCCGGAAGCTCGGGTTCGTCCACGGCCACCAGGGTAACCCGGCGCCGTTCCAGTTCGGCAAACACACGATCGTTGGCCCAGGATCCATGTCGGAATTCAATTGCCAGAGGCAGGCCGTGAAGGTTGTCGAGCAAGGCCGCCAGGTAGGTGCGATTCAGCGGAGTACGGTGAAACCCGGGGGCCAGCTGGATCAGCACAGCGATTAATTGCCCGGCCTGGATCAGCGGCGCCATACCCTCTCGATAGTTAACCGCCTGGTCCGGCCAGTTTTGGGAGTCTATTTCGTGAGTCAGGGTGCGGGTCAATTTGGCGGCAAACAAAAAATCCTGCGGAACTTGCCGGCACTGGCGCTCAACGGCTTCAGACCTGGGCATTTGATACCAGGTGTAGTTAAGTTCGGTGATGGGAAACTGCCGGGCATACAGCGGCAGCATGTTGCCCGACTTTGTGCCGGACGGGTAAAATCCGGCGTCGACCCACTCTGTATATGAAAAGCCGCTGGTGCCCACAAACAGACCGCAGGCGCTGGGGTCTCGTTGCTCTTTAGTAATTATTTCGGTCATACCCTGCCCCGAATAGAATTGAAGATTGAAAATTGAAGATTGAATGAAGCTCCCCGCAGCCCCGGCTGGGCGGAATCTCCGCTCCGCTAAGACAAGCTGAAGGGTATTCCGGCGAAAGTGAATAATTAAGAAACTGTATCAATGTTTCATCAGGTTTTCCCCTTAAACATTCAATCGTCAATCGTCCGTAGACAATTTCTCGGGTCCTCTCTGAACACCGATCACCTTTCCCTGGATCAGGACCTGGTCGAAAGTGTAATGAACCGGCCGGTAGGCGGGATTCTCGGGACGCAGTTCAATCTGTTTTTCCCTGAGAAAAAAGCGCTTGACCGTTGCTTCCTCCTGACGGATCAGCGCAACCACAATTTCACCGTTCCCGGCAAACTGTCGCGGCTCGCAAATCACCAGATCTCCATCCAGAATGGCGGCATCCTTCATGGAATCTCCCGTCACCTTGAGCGCAAACAGGTTTGACCCCCGGTATATGGCCGCATCAACCACAACGCTGCCGCCCCACTCCTGCTGGGCATACAAAGGTAATCCCGCGGCGATGTTCCCCACGATGGGCACCTCCCGCCATCGCATGACGCCCGCCGTTTCCCGTCCACGATTGAGCAGGTGGATCGTTCGGCTGTACCGGCCGTCACGCCTGAGAATTCCTTTTTTTTCAAGGGCTCTTATCAGCTGAGATATGGCCGCATGGCTGACGCCCGTATCGGCCGCCGCCTGCCGCAAGCTGGGCGCTTTTCCG
>CAYPIW010000160.1:0-14926 GCA_964410925.1 uncultured Desulfobacteraceae bacterium | reverse complement strand
GTAACGGGTCTCTAATGGGCGCAAAAATGAGTTCTCTGACGAATCGCATCCGCAAAGATGTGGTGGAAGTTACCAAGAGGATGACAAACTTCGAATTGTCGGAAACCTCCTCTTTCATGAATAACTATATGGCCGCTCTTTTTTTGCCCCATACAGACATGCGGCAATTCCCAAAACTAAAGGCACGTCTCGAAGCTCGCAGGGACTTACAACAAAGGAACATATCGAATCCGGATAGGGTAAGTTGAAAATGAAGGTCACAACGACC
This sequence comes from uncultured Desulfobacteraceae bacterium, assembly GCA_964410925.1. GTDB lineage: Bacteria > Desulfobacterota > Desulfobacteria > Desulfobacterales > UBA11574 > S5133MH16. Next base: position 14,658 of record CAYPIW010000160.1, on the reverse strand, counting down.
TAAATTGATAGAGGATACGGAAACACACTTGCTGGGAGATGTTTGGTCAGATGCCACAAACGTAATATATCGCATTTTTTTGATATCAGGTCAAACAAATCCTGTTTCAGACAACTGTCAAATCATCTTCGTCCACGGACACCTGATTTTATTTGGGAGTTAGTGTCAGAAGCCCTTTTTCAGCCCGAAGATCCATGTCGAACCGGTTGAGGTAGTTCAATCCCAGAAGACCCAGATTGGATTGACCCTGAATGTCGAGAACCAATGCGGTCACCCTCCGAACGCTCCAGCCATTAAGGGTGATTTCGTCTATGGTCACCTCGCGGGCTTCCACCGGGCCACCTACGGTATAAACGGTTCGGATCGGCGACCTTCCATCGAGCGGAATTCCGAGCCTGCGGGCCGTTGAGAGTGGAATGGTTACCATCGATGCTCCGGTATCGATCAGAAACGATTGGGACAATTCTCCGTTCAACTCCGCCGTGACCTGGATGTTCGAGGAACCGGGATGAAACCGAACAACGACTTTTTCTTCAGACACCTTTATACGGTCAATTTCCGACTGTAGCTCAATCACCAGACCCGAAAGAGCCTCCGGAACGGTACGCGTCGACAGAAGCCGCTTGGCGTGGTTCCAGTCGCCATCCGCAAGGGCCAGCCGAACTTCGAACAGGTGCAATTGCGGGTCGTCCGGGAACTCTGTTCGTGCGGCTGAGAGCCAGTGATCAACGGATGACCAGTCCTTGCGTGCAGACAACTCGTCCAGCAATCGGATATAGAATTCGCGGTGAAGCCTGTCGAGCTTAGTGCTCTTGATCGAAGACAGGTTCAGATAGGGCTTTACCCACTCGATGGTGTTAATGGCGGCATCATATCCGTGGGCTTGTCCTGTTAGTTCGGCGATCTGAATAACCAAGTCCAAGTTATCGATTTCCAGCAGTGTCTGACGATCGAACCGGTTGACCACATCGGATCCATGACCGGTTGAGGCTATGTCTGCCACTATGTTTTGCAGAAGCTCAATCATGCGCACCGGATCGAGACTCGGCGGCAGTTGACTGTCGGTCAGCTTTCGCGGATACCGGTAGGCGTCGAGCAGGGCGTCCAGTCGCTTAAAGTCGTTGCGCTCGTATTCGGTCAGGGCCTGCAGCCATTTTTCTTCACGACTACCGGCGAAAGTCAATCGGTAGTGGTCATCGAGCCGGACTTCAACTGTGAGATCAGAACCTGGAAGGCCGTTCCAGAGGAAAACACCATCGGTGCCAGTATCAAACGTCCAGCCGACGGCGATATGGCCTTGAAGGAAAACGCCCGCCCCGGAAACTCCATATGGTGGATCGCATCGAATGAAATAACCGAGCTCTTCACAACCTTTCAGGTTTGTTCCTTTCAGTGTATGATCAGCATCCAGGGCAAACCAGTCAAGCGGCTCTGCCTTGTTTCACGGTGCCAGCGGAGGCCCGATCGCCGGCGGTGGCAGCGTCGTCTGCCAGATACCGATCTTGTCGAAGTCCCGGAATATGCCGCCGTTGATCGGCACTCTCCCGTTTCCGTCGAGCCACAATCGCCAGCGGTAACCCCCGAGCGCTTGGGACATGGGCAATGCAATCCACCCGGCATCGACAATGGGAACGACCACATGGTGCACCTGTTTTCCAGTTATATCCTCGATCACCAGGGTACCGACCGGGACAACTACCGGCGGATTCTTTGCTTCAAGCGGCGGTATAGTGATGCCTCTTTTAGTTTGTATCGCTTCTCCCCGAGTCTCGAAATCGGTATCGACGCAATCTGCTGCTCTTTCCAGACCCACTGTGTTTTGTGTTATCCGATGAAGTGCCATCCACCAGACGATAAACGAAATGCTGACAGCGGTGATCAACAACGCGGTAAATACGATCAGACTCCATCGGATTGCGAATCGGTGATCACCGATCAGTTCATGACCGCACCAGTTGCAGAATCTGCTGCCGGCGGTATTTGTTGTATGGCACTTTGGGCAGTTCATCATGCCGATAGTGTAACAGGCATTGCCGTTTACGGCAACTTCTCAAGTCTTTTCAAACAAATTTCCTTTCTGACTGTTTTACATAGCGGATCACGAGCGGCTGTAAGCTGTCGCGTACATCCAGCTTTGTTCGGCGATCCTTTTTCATGATACCGTTCTGTTCGCTTCGCTCACAATTGGCCTCCGGCTCTTAACGCCTAAGCCCCGGGGGGAATGATGCCATTTCTCTTTATGTTTTGGCCTATAAAATATTTTCCAAATTTCCATTTGAGCTCAAGAAAGTTGCTGCCAACAGCATCGATGCTGCTCAAAACCTGATCCCCAAAACCTCATCATCAATTATTAGCTTCCCAAATTAGTAAGTGCTGGTTCTTTCAAAGCGTTGTCCAGTATCCGGTCTTGTCCATACACATCGTTACGGAAATGAACGACGACGCCATTATCTGCCCATGCAGTGATATAAACCAAATGGACGGGGATTTGTTCATTTAGAAAAATGTTTTTACGCTCTGAGCTTTTAAATAAATCCAAAATGGCTTCTTTTGTCCAATGGGTATCTGATTTTAAAAGAAATTCGGCCAGAAGATAGGGCTTTTCCACTCGGATGCATCCGGAGCTGAAGTCTCTTAGATCTCTGTCAAATAAAGATTTGTCCGGTGTGTCGTGAAGGTAAACGGCATATTTATTGGGTAATATAAATTTTATTTTTCCCAATGGATTATGCGGGTCAGCGGCCTGTTGCAGTTTATACGGAAAGTAAGATTCCGGGGTTAACGTGCACCAACTGATGAGCGCCGGGTCTATTTCAGGTGAATCGTCCCGCCAGTTTTTATACACTTTGATTTGTTTTGCGGATAGATAGCCAGGGTCTGAGCAGACTTTTGGCGCAATATCCTCAACTGCCAGCTTTATGGGAACGTTCCAAAAGGGATTTATGACAAGATACTGTAATTTTTCACTAAATACCGGTGTTTTTCGATAATGCTTTCCCACAACCACCCGCATTTCCATAATCGGCTGCCCGCGTTCAATCACGGACAATTTGAAGTTTGCTATATTTACCAGGATGTATTTGTTGCCCAGGTCTCTGGGTAACCAACGCCATCGCTCCATGTTAAGTTCGATTTGACGCAATCTTGTCTGGACAGAGATGTTCAGTGCCGCAACAGTTTGGTCGCCAACCACGCCGTCCACTGAGAGTCCATTACGAAACTGAAATGTCTTTACGGCTTTTTCAAGATCAAAGTCAAAAAAACCTGGATCTGGTGTCTCCGTGGCTTTCAAATCTCCCAGGAAGATCAACCGATTTCTTAACGTGCGGACCAGATCATCCGAATCGCCGCATCGTAACATCTCCCCGACAGGCATGGGGAACAATTCGTTGTCAGCGGACAGCTCCCGATATTTTTTCAGTGCCGATTGAAGATTCAGATACTCTTGATGGGGAGGTGAAAGATGTTGCAGTGTTTTTCGTATGGTGTGATCCTTTAGGGCATTGTTGAGAACGTCAGCCAAATCAATATCCGGGTTAAACGCTTCCCAATCTACATGAACGGTCTCCGGATTCACGCGACCGGAAAACAAATGGGAAGAAAGAAGCAAAAACGCGTCGGTTAATAATATATCAAGATCTGCAGCTGTATCGTGATAAATAAGAGAAGGTGTATGGTGATTATCTCTCACTGTATTGAGCAAGGTCTCGATGGTTTTAAGGTGATAGTTTTCAGGCTCTAACCCATCCCTGGTGCAGCTTTTAATTTCTTCGAGTAACTCATCTGCCAAAACAAACTCCCCATTTTTCCCCATCCATGCCGGTGAAAATTTCCTTTGTTGATAAAACGAAGGAAGCAGAGATATGCCGCAGATACGCTCTGACCGGCAGGTAAATCGCTTTTTGCCTGAGGATTCCGTGATTCTTCCTTGAATGAGTTCAGATACTGTATCAGGGTTGAATATTGCAACAGGGGGTTTAAGCGGTTCAGAGATTATTATGGTTTTTTTTGGAGGGGGTGCCGCACACCCTGTAATAATAAGTAAAATTAGCAAAATCCTTTTTACGGATTTCACGCCAGCATAAGAGAAAGCTATCTGTTTCATTATTTAAAAAGCATCTGGTTTCTTCCTGCGATCTTTCTATTTTTACTCTGGTGTTGCATTAAGTTTGATCATTGCATCGAATATAGGCGGCCTTTGTCGGGTAAACTCGCCAATCCATTTGTCGTAAATTTCAAGTATCTTTTTTGATCGGTAAAGATCAGATATTACGCGATCTGCAACAAGACGAAAGTCTGCATCATTTCGCCTTACGGCAAGTGCAAACGGCTCAAAGGAGAACAGTTCGGACTTAATCACAAAGTTCATTGGGTTATGCGCTTTTATAGCTATACCAATAAGTACGATCTGGTCATCAGAAAAAGCATGGATTTTCTTATTTCGTAACGCATCGATGCTTTCTTTCGCTGAATCGAATAAGACAATTTCCGCATCTGTTGATGTTTCTCGAATCAGTTTTTCCAACTCGACGGCGGTGGTTGTGGCTTTCACAACGCCAATTTTCTTTCCATCCAGACCACCGGAATCATGATCCTCATTGTCTTTTAGGGTCATTAGTGAAGCTCCGGTGACAAATGTCAGCTGTGTAAAGTCAACAAGTTCACTGCGGGAAAGCGTTTTAGTGGTTGAGCCACATAATATGTCAATTTTGTTATCGCCCAGGGCTTTAAATCGCCCATCAGCTGTTACGGGAACATATTTCACCTTTACGTCCGCACCAATTTTATTTTTAACTTCAGTTGCGATACAGTTACAGATATCAATAGAATACCCCAACGGTTTGCCGTCTTTGTCAAGAAATGACATGGGGGGTTCAGACTCACGATAGCCGATTCTGATTTGACCGGATTTTTTAATCTGTTCAAGAGTTCCCGTGAGTTCTTGAGCGGCTATGGAGCTTGCGAAAAAAAAGATCAATAAAATGATTGCAAATTTACGTTTCATAATGAGTCTCTCCTTAATAGTAGTGCGTAAAACGAAGTGATAAGATCATGCTTTGCCAGGGAAAACTATAGAGGAATTCTCCTTGGGTGTCAATATAAGAGTAAGCGTTTGAGCAACCCATCGTTTTTAATCATACGGCCGTGTCAATTGTTTTCCCGTATTGAAATCATGGAGTGGTTGTGTTAGAATATAATATAACCTAAGACCTTGGACGGTGACCCCCTTTTTCGAACCGGTGATTCAGCCTGAGGGCCTATGCAAAATTCCTGTTTTTATGACATACTAAAAGAGGTACAATATGAACCGTAAAGAAATAGAATATGCTTTGGAAAGTTGCGAGTTTTTCGGGACACTGCGAAAAGATGAGATATCCGAAATCGCCGCCCTTTGCCAGGTGAATACCTATCAAAGTTGTGAATATCTTTTTCAACAGGGAGATCATGGAGAACATCTTTATGTCATTTCTCAAGGCCGTATCCACCTGGAAAGATCCATGGATTTGGGAAAACATAAGGGGAAGGTCGTCATCGAAGTATTGGGCACAGGAAGGGTTCTGGGGTGCTGGTCCACGCTTCTGGATATTCCTCACACCCTTATGTCTTCGGCCATCTGTCAAAAAACGACAACCGTCATGGCTATAAGAGGCTCGGATTTAAGAGGAATTATGATCGGTAACACCGAACTTGGATTTAAGTTAATGGAAAAACTTTCTTTTTTACTCCTGGACAGAATACAGGCTGCTTACGGGGCGATGGAGAGAATCTAACGACCAGCACCATTTAACCTTGATAAGAAAAGTAAATCATAAAAGACAATGAATGAAAAATCATCTGAAGTAAAAGACAATTATAAAAAATCAATTATAGGGTTAGTAACAGCTAAAAAATGTGATTGCTGTGGTCATCATGAGATGGGTATTACATCAGAAACCGGAAAATATATTCCTTTAAAACCGGGAATGCTGGTCAAAATTATAGGGGAAAATAGTGATTAAAATCAATCTTGATGGCCTCGTAAAAAGTCGTCACCCCGGCGAAAGCCGGGGTCCGGGCCAGTCATAAGTTTCTGAGAAGACTGGATTCCGGCTTTTGCCGGAATGACAAAAAATGATGTTTCTTGACTTTTTGCGAGTTCCTTAATCTTGCGAGTCGAAACTATTCTGGGGAAGCAACATGATGGAATATAAAGCAGTGCTTTTTGACCTCGACGGCACCTTGATCGATACGGTAGATGACATTGGTGATGCTGTAAACAGGGTTCTATCAAACAGGAAGTTCCCAACGCATTCAATTTCAACCTACCGATTGTTTATCGGTGAAGGCGTAAAAATGCTTTTCACCCGTGCATTACCTGAAGAAGATCGTAACCAAGACCTCATAACTGCCTGCCTGAAAGAATTTATCGAAGATTACAGGTGCAGTTATAATGTAAAGACAAAACTATACGACGGCGTTCCGGAACTATTGGATATGTTAAAGCTGCGGGGGTTAAAACTTGCGATTTTATCAAACAAGCCTCACCCGATTACCAAAGACTGTGTGGCCTTCTTTTTATCAAAATGGGATTTCAAGGTTGTTTTAGGCCAGCAGGATTCAATTCCCCGAAAACCCGATCCACAGGGCGCTCTTGAAGTCGCCCAAAGACTTAAAATATTGCCATCCCAATTTATTTACCTTGGAGATACAGCTACTGACATGAAAACCGCCGTTTCTGCGGGAATGTTTCCCGTTGGAGTGCTGTGGGGGTTTCGCTCTTTAGAAGAATTAATGGAAAACGGGGCGCGTGTCGTTATTGACGAGCCCATACAACTTATGGATTTTATAAAGACATGATTAAAAAAATCATATCAGGCGGTCAAACCGAAACAGATCGGGCAGTTCTTGATGTTGCAATAAAAATGGGATTTCCCCATGGTGGGTGGATCCCGAAGGGGCGGATGACCAAGACAGCAACCCTGTCCGGCAAATATAGGCTTAAAGAAATGCCCACCGACAATTATTACGAATGTATCGAACAGAATATAAAAGATTCAAAAGGAACCCTGATACTGTCGTACGGCAAATTAACCGGTGATTCTGATTATGCCAGGAAGATGACGCTGAAACATAAACGCCAGCTGCTTGGGATAGACCTTAACCAAACCATTGCTTTTGAAGCGGCATCTCTGATTAAGGATTGGATAAAATTGAGGCATATCGATGTGTTATATGTAATCGGCCCGAACGGAGACATAAATCCTGATGCAGGAAAACACACAGCGGGTATAGTTGAAGGTGCATTAATATTGGATCTGATGAATGCTTCTCCGGGTTCTAATATAACCGATTTTTCCGAAAGAGATTATTTTGAAAAAATTCCAGACCTTCCAAAAACAGTAAATCAAGCGGTTGACAGATTAATCTCGAAAATGGCGCTTAAGGATAAGGTTATCATAGCGAATATGACCTATGGTGAACTGGTTGATCTGAATTCAAATTTGGGTGCTTATATCAAAAATGTATTCCGTCTTGGGTTCGGTAATGATGAACTCATGGAATCTTGCAGGTTTGTGACCAAAAATAAAAAATTAAATGAAAACAGCGCATGCGCTGCCATTATTGACATACTATGGAAAAGATTACGCAAGACACATAAAATTAGATTAGTGAAATGAAAGCAAGAATTATGAGAAAAGATTACACCATAACAATTTCAAAACGTGTTACGTGAATGACCGACATCATTAAATTATATCAGAGAATAAAGAAGTTACATCCAGCGGAACATCGTCTGAAATGCCCAAACCCAATTTTCTATTCATTGGTGCACAAAAGTCGGCTACTACCAGCATTAGCGTGATGCTTTCGAACCATCCCGACGTTATGGTTGTCAAAGGCAAGGAGCCGCATTTTTTTTCCGAAAACCGTCAATATGCCCGCGGTTGGGACTGGTATATGTCCCTTTTTTCACATTATAACGGTGAAAGGGCTATCGTGGATGCGTCCACATCATACTCACGCGCAAAAGCCTTTCCCAATACAATATCGCGTATTGTTAAGCATGTTCCGGACGCAAAAATCCTTTACTCGGTGCGTCATCCCCTTGATCGAATGGAATCGGCTTACATCGAGTGGATGACCACGCCAGGTTTTCAGTCCATCGGAAACTCCATAAATGAGATGGTTCGCAGCGAGCCAAACATCATCGAGTCAAGCCGGTACTGGAAAAATATCAGTATTTACAGAAAGTATTTTTCGGACCGTCACATCAAGATCATATGGTTTGATGAGTACGTTGCTGATCCGGATGCCGTGCTGGCAGATGTTTTCAGGTTTATGGGTGTAGATCCTTCCATTAAGATCCACTATTCCCATTTGGCCATTGCTTCGAGCGAAAGTAGAATCAGAAAGATACAACTGTCCGGCAGACCTCCCCATATGGATACCACCTGGAACCCAACGGATCGACAGTGGGCAATAGAGCAGCTTGGCAATGACACAAGAAGATTCCTTGAATGGTGCCAAAGGCCCGGGGACTACTGGCGACTCGACGCGAACGACAAGACCGGTTCTTTGAAAATATAAGTGTATGGGGGTGCATTACCGGTTTGTTAATTGCTATCCGGGACTTTTTGGTTTCAGGTGTCAGGTTTCAGGTTTCAGCGCCTCTGTTCATCATTCCTGACACCTGACACCTGATCGCAAGGCTTCGCTCAAAAAATGAATAAGTTAATGGGTGAAAAGCATTTTAACAAATCGGTAATGCTCCCGTTTATAAAATATGTTATGCATCTGATCCCGGAATAAGGGTTTTCAGAATATCTTCTTTTCCAACGATTCCCACAAGCTTGCCTTTATCCACCACAGGGATCGTGTGAAAGTTTCTGTCCACCATGAGGGCGGCCACCTTTTCGATGTCCGTTTCGGGCTGAACCGTGACCGGGTTCGGCGTCATGGCCTGGGCCACGGTGATGGCAGCGATCTTCTGAACCTGTTTTTCGATTTGTTTCATGGAGGTCAGGGTAATCAATCCATCAAGAAATGTGAAAAAAGAAGGGATGGGAAGTTTTTTCTGTTGTGCAATCAGATCACTCTGGCAGAGAATTCCCACCAGCTTTCCCGTTTCGTCCGTCACCGGGATACCGTTGATGCGATTCTCCAGAAGAAGCTTTGTTGCCTGGACAATCTCCGTGTCGGGGGAAACCGTGATCAGCTCTTTTGTCATAATATCTTTTACTTTGAGCATGGCAATTCCTGCAATTTTTATGAAAGGTGGAACAGGTTAAGGGTCAAGCACATAAGTTCTGCCCATTTTTTTAAACAAATAAAGATTATTGTAACGTTGATTTCATGTCAAGGAAGATCATGTTTTATCCTAATGAAAATGACATGGTTTTTGCTCCGGAGGCGGCAAATAACATAAACCGTTTCCGGATCTGATTTATACCATACCTGCCTGCAAAAACAGATAAAGAATACGGATGCGCCTAAATAAGGTTTTTCATAAATGGACTAACCGCAGGAACTGTGATATACGCATATGGTCATAGTGAAAACGAATAAATGGTAAGCGTTGTTACCGTCAGAAGTTTTGTAATCTTAACCCGGGGAGTGAAAAATGAAAGTAACCAGTGTCACTCAGATGAGGTCTCTGGATCGATATGCCATAGAGAAACTTGCCATACCGGAAGAGATTTTAATGGAAAACGCGGGGGAGGCCTCGTATTTTGTTATACTGAAGGAATTCGGGGTTGCGCATAAAAAATTTGTGGTCATTGGCGGTATCGGCAACAACGGAGGGGATGGATTTGTTGTCGCAAGGAAAATCCACTCGACCGGAGGAGATGTAAAAGTCTTCATCCTGGGGGATGTAAATAAATTTAAAGGGGCGGCAAAAAAGAATTTTGATATTATATCCGGGTTACAGATTGAGATTCGACATGTTGAATCTGTTGATTCCATAAAGAGCGACGTCTTGCACTGCGATGCAATAGTTGATGCAATCTTTGGAACGGGCTTAACGAGAAATGTGGAAGGTCTGTATAGAGAGGTCATCCGCTTGATCAACAAAAGCAGGAAAAAAATTTTCAGTGTTGATATCCCTTCGGGTATTAATGGGGATACAGGGGAGATTATGGGTATCGCAGTTACGGCAGACTGTACCGTAACTTTTGGTCTTCCCAAAATCGGAAATATGCTTTTCCCCGGTTATGAACATTGCGGGAACTTATTTGTTTCACACATATCTTTTCCGCCATCCCTTTATAATAACGATTCGATAACGGTTGGAATCAATGATCACATTAAACTTCCCCCGAAAAACAGAATTGCGCATAAGGGAGATTTTGGCGAGGTTCTCTTCATTGCCGGTGCGTCAAGCTATTTTGGAGCCCCTTACTATTCCGCCCTTTCGTTTCTGAAGGCCGGTGGTGGGTATTCCCGACTGGCTGCACCCGTTTCCGTGACCCCGTTTATTGCCAATAAAGGAAGCGAGATTGTTTTTATTCCGCAAAAAGAAACGGGTTCGGGGAGCATCTCTTTAGAGAACAGAGATGCATTGTTTGAGCTTTCTGAAAAAATGGATATGGTGGTGATGGGGCCCGGGGTATCATTAAATGAAGAAACCCAACAATTGGCGAGGGAACTGGCAAAAAAAATCCAAAAGCCCCTGCTTATCGATGGTGACGGGCTTACCGCTGTTTCCAACGACCTGGATACAATAAAAAAGAGAGCAGCGCCGACCCTGTTGACACCTCACATGGGGGAGATGTCCAGAATTACAAGAATGAGTGTTCGTGATATTGATAAAAATAAAATAGATATTCTGCAAAGCACTTCAAAAGAGTTGAATTCAATCATTGTTTTAAAAGGGGCCCATACACTGATCGGCTATCCCAATGGAAAAATCTATATCAATATGAGCGGGAATCCCGGGATGGCTTCGGCAGGATCAGGTGATGTCCTGACGGGTACCATTGCCGCCATGTTTGGCCTTGGCTTGTCCATTCAAGATGCGGTAAGAAAAGGGGTGTTCATTCATGGGTTTTCCGGCGACCTCGCGGCAAAAGAGTTGGGTGAAGATGGAATTACGGCTCAGGATATACTGAATTATCTGCCGCTTGCCATGAAAATGGATCGGGAAGGCCTTGACGAAACGGTAACGGATGCTTACCGGGGCGTCCGTGTGGTATAGGAGGAAAAAATGAGGGCGTGGATTCTTGAAAAACAGGCAAAGATCGAGGAACGACCCTTGAGGCTGGCGGAGGTTCCTGCACCCCGAGCAAAAAATAATGAGATACGGATTAAAATCCTGGTATGCGGTGTATGCAGGACAGATATCCATATTGCGGAAGGGGACCTTTGTTTGAAAAAATCACCGTTAATTCCGGGTCACGAGATTGTGGGAATTGTGGATGAAATCGGCAAGGATGTGAAAAAATTCAAGGTTGGCGATAAGGCAGGGGTGTGCTGGTTAAACAGTACCTGCGGAAAATGTAAATATTGCCTGTCCGGCAGGGAAAACTATTGTCCGGACATCAAATCTACGGGTTGGGATGAAGATGGCGGATTTGCAGAGTATATAACGGTCTTGGAAGATGTTGCTTTGCCTTTAAACCATATAAGGTTAGAACCTGCGGATATTGCACCCCTCATGTGCCCGGGCATTGCCGGATATGCGGCATTCAAACTGGCAAAAGCAAAAAAGGGCGACAAACTGGGTCTTTACGGATTTGGACCCACCGCTTTTTGTGTTCTCAAAGTAGCAAAATCCATGGATATAGAGGTATATGTCAGCACAAGATCCACAGGGAATATTCAAGATGCAATAACCCATGGAGCAAGCTGGGCCTCAGACACATCAAAAGAACAGATGCCCTGCAAGCTTGATTCAGCGATTGTGTTTCCTCCTGCAGGCAACCTGGTCGAACCCGTACTTTCTCAGGTGGAACAGGGAGGAACAGTAGTTCTTGCACCGGTAAGCTCATCTCCCATTGTTATTGAAAATTACACTGAAAATCTTTGGGGCCGTACCATAGAAACCCTGTATAACCTGAAAAAGTCCGAGGCTGATGAATTTCTTGAAATTGCTGACCGGCTTAAAATAAAACCGGAAAGGGGCATTTTCTCTTTTGAAGACCTGCAGGATGTCCTCATCACGGTCAGACAGGGGAAAGCAACGGCAGCCAATTCTGTTATTAAAATTTCAGACTGATTATGCCTGCTGGCTTTTTGAGTGAGCCCTTAGTACATGTATTCGTAAATACGGTTACGTATTTATGCTGAAGTTTGAAGTGAGCCAAAGTGATCTAAAGCCCGCCCTGGTGCGACTCGTACATGTATATTGATATCGGCTATAGATCATTGCGAACATGCCTTTTTGAATATAGCCTATTGGTGATCGGTCTGGGTCAGGGTTAAGGAATTTTTCAGCCAATTATATTTTAATGACAGCTTGTTAGCGCTACCTCAACTTTAGGCACTTTAGGTCACTTCAAACTTTAGTCACTTGTGAAAAGACTTCGGTAACATTTCCATTGATAAAAATTTTGTCGAGCATCAAACTTACTTGTTAGTAATTCCGGAGGTTTTATTATGATAAAAGCAACAGAGGTTGACCCTCACGGCGGTTCACTTGTCAATCTTATGGTGGATGAAGAGCGAGCCGCCGTTTTAAAGGAAGTTTCCATGAATCTGCCGGATATTACATTAACCAACCGGCAGCTTTGTGATCTCGAACTCCTGGCAACCGGGGCTTTTTCACCGCTTGACGGTTTTATGACCCGGCCGGACTATGAATCCGTGCTTGACCGCATGAGGCTGCAGAGCGATGTTCTATGGCCCATACCGGTATGTCTCGGCATATCCGGTATCCGGGCCAAGACTCTGGAAGCCGGTCAATCGGTCACGTTAAGAGATCAGGAAGGATTCCTGCTTGCCATTATGCATATTGAAGATATATGGCCTGTGGATCGAGAGAAGGAGGCATCGTTAGTCTATGGCACAACCGACAGGAATCATCAGGGAGTCGAGTATCTTTTTAATACGGAAGGGGATCATTATCTGGGGGGCAAAATCGAGGTGTTGAGCCTGCCGCTTCACTTCGATTTTAAGCAGCTTCGCATGACGCCATTAGAGATCAGAAACATTTACCGGAAACTCGGATGGCATCGGGTGGTAGGGTTCCAGACTCGAAATCCCATCCAGCGTCCCCAGTTTGAAATGACGGTGGCGGCCATGCGGCAGGCCAGGGCCAATCTACTCATTTTGCCGGTAACGGGTATGACAAAACCCGGAGATTTTGATCATTTTACCCGGGTCAGATGCTATCGGGCGGTGACCTGCCACTACCCGCCCGACTCTTTTATACTGAATTTGCTGCCGCTCTCCATGCGTTTATCCGGTCCCAAAGATGCGCTGTTACATACAATCATTGCAAAAAATTACGGGTGTACCCATTTTATCATAGGACGTGACCATGCTGGTCCCGGAATAGATGCCGGAGGAAATCCTTTCTATCAAAGAGATGCGGCCCATCGAATGACCCGGGAATACAGCGGTGAAATCGGAATGACCATTGTTCCGTTTGAAGAGCTTGTTTATCTTCCTTTTGAAGATGAATACCGTTCTCAAGATCAGGTTCCCGAAGGGACCCAGTATATTTCCTTTTCAAGTTCGGATATCCGTGAGAGGATCAGGACCGGACGGCGCATCCCCGAATGGGCGACATTTCCGGAGGTTGAGGCCGAACTGAAAAAGGCTTACCCGTCTCCGGATAAGCAAGGCTTTACCGTCTTTATGACCGGGCTTCCGGGGGCCGGAAAATCGACGATTGCCAAGGTGCTTTATGCCCGCTTTCTGGAAATGGGGGATCGTCCGGTTACCCTGCTGGACGGCGATATTGTGCGTCAAAATCTTTCGAGCCAGCTGAGTTTTTCCAAAGAGCACCGGGATATTAACGTACGGCGCATCGGTTTTGTGGCCAGTGAAATTACCAAAAACCGCGGTATCGCCATTTGTGCGCCCATTGCGCCCTATAATGCTACCAGATCCGAAATTCGAAAAAACATCGAAACTTACGGCGGGTTTATTGAGGTTCACGTATCGACTCCCATTAAGGAATGTGAAAAACGGGATCGAAAGGGAATGTATGCCAAGGCCAGAGCCGGGATGATCAAAGGGTTTACCGGTGTCGACGATCCATACGAACTTCCGGAATCGCCGGAGGTTCGGATCGACACCACCGACCTCAATCCGGATGAGGCCGTCCAGGAAATTCTGTTGCTGCTCGGACAAAAAGGATATATTTAATTTGTGCCCAATATAAATTTATGTACAGGCACTACTTAGCAAAATTGTATAATAAAAAAAATGGGTTACGGAATATACCGTAACCCCTTAAATTTAATGGTAGGCGGTACTGGGTTTGAACCAGTGACTTCTACCGTGTGAAGGTAACAAAGTGGTAGTTTTTCCTAATAAAATCAATGCTTGAATTATAATCAATTTGATTAAAAATCAATAAGTTATAATTTATGGGATATTGCGGGATAATCGGGGAGAAATGAACCCATATTTTCCCGAATGTTACCCAAATGTTACCCTAAAAAAACGCCACATTGTAGTATATGCGCACTACCTTAACCGTACTTGTGGCCAAGGAATATCTGGACGGGG
>CAYPIW010000159.1:0-4539 GCA_964410925.1 uncultured Desulfobacteraceae bacterium | reverse complement strand
GGATCGGTATGAAAATAAAATAAAAAGCCGTTCAAAAAAGCTGGCCGGTAAATCATTTCAAGAGGATGTTTTACTTGTTGAGAGTGTTGAAGAATATTTCCAACATTTTTGTTTTCTTGAGATGGATTTCACATTTTACAGATTACTGTTGGACAAAGATTCGCAGCCTACGAATAATTATCATGTATTGACCACCTACAAGAAATATTTAACGGAAAATGACAAAATAACTCTGAAGGTTCCGCAGGTTATTTTTGCTAAAAAACTGTGGCGGTCCGGGAAATTCATTGAAAACAAAGATTATCTTGCTGACCATGTGTTCATTGACCAATTTTATCAGCCTGTGCTGGAAATCTTAGGAACCTCTGTAAAAGGCTTTATTTTTGAGCAGGAGTATCACACTAAAAAAGAAAGAGTGTCGCCATCGGAAAACGCCGAATCGCTGAATAAATTTTTTGACACTATTCCCCAGGATGACAGATACCACATCGAATTAAGAACCGCCTCTTATCTCTCAAAAGAATATTTTAAGGTTCTCGAAAAAAATGGCATCGGCCAGGTGCTTTCCCATTGGACCTGGCTGCCGCCCCTTTCAACACAGATGAAATACAGTAAGGGTGAATTTTTCAACGCCGGAAATCAATGTATCATACGGTTAATGACCCCGCGCAACATGAGATATGAAGACTGTTATGAAAAGGCGTTTCCATTTGATAGGGCAATAGAAGGCATGATGAGTTCTCAAATGATTCATGATTCCGTGGAAATAACAAGATTTGCAATTGATCAAGGCATTCACGTGAACATTGCCATAAATAATCGTGCGGGGGGGTAATGCACCGATCATTGCTCAGGAAATCTCAAAAAGATTTATGGAATAGAACAATATCGAATCAAAGGCTATGAGGGTTTAATGACCAATAGAAAAATTAAACCATGCAAATGGTATTATCTTTGCCCAATTAAAAAATATACGGAAAAAGGAAAATTAGAAAGATACTGGATAGAAAATTATTGTTTGGTTAATAATAACAGTTGCATTCGGTATCAGATGCAGGAAAAGGGTAAATATCATCCAGATAACATGTTGCCGAATGGTGAAATAAGGGAAGATTTATAGTAAAATGGAAATTTCCCGGGCATTGCTATTGAATGAGAGGATAAAATGAGATTATACGAGCTCAGAGTATCAATTATCGGAATACCAAAAATATACAGAATAATTGAAATATCAGAAAACTGCACCTTCGATGATCTTCATGAAACAATTTTTGACGCATTTAATCGGTACGACCCACATCTATATTCCTTTTTTATAACCAAGAGGGACACAAAAAGCCTTCATTTAATCTATGAAGCGCCTGAGATAACCCATCCTCAAAATGTCGAAGATGTTTTCGGTTTTGGTACAAAGAAAAAGTCTACTGCCAAAACTCGGATCGGCGAAGTTGGCTTGGAGGAAAAGGACGTATTTCATTACTTATTCGATTTTGGTGACGATTGGTGGCATCGTTTCCGTGTGCAATCTATAAAAGAGACGAATCTTAGCAAAAAATCTATTAGAATTATAAAATCAATTGGTGAATCTCCGCCACAGTATCCCGACTATGATGATGATTACTTTGACGAAGATTATGAATGATAAAAAAATAGTTCGTTATACAAGATACTGTGTTTATCTCATCCTTTGCGCAGCGTGAGATATCTCCAAGGTATAGCACGGTTTTATCACCCCAAATTCTTTCAGTTATCTACGATTTGCCACTTCCCTTTGACAGATCCGGCTAAAGTGCCAGGGGTGCATGTGGGTAATTGCCTTCATAGAACATGAGAATGTCATCAAAAAGATCCTCAAGCATTTGGGCTTGTGGGAGGTGAAGCGGAAGCCGTCACCGCGAGCCAACGCGCCGCCCTTTATTTCGGATTCATATCCAACTCCTTCTGTGGATGATTATGTAATCGATCCCGACACCCCGGTCGACTTGTCCGGCGTAGTTCGAAGAACGAAGATGGAAGCCTGCTTTTAGCAGCAGCCCGTCGAGAGATCAACGGGAAAGCTTTACCTAAAACACCTGTAATTTTCTGAGATTGGGCAAAAATTGGTAGAAACAAGCGATTGACAACCGGGTTGGCCTTTAGTACAAAGGTTTTGATTGTCACCGCAAACAATGGGTTTCCATATGTTGAGGTTTGTATGAGTCCCATACACAATAATAATTTTTCAGTCTACTTCACTTTACCCGCTCTCAAAAAGCGAGTTCTTATCATTTTATTACCAGATATCGAAAACCTTGTAAAACGCAAGCTTAACGCTACTAATAGGGGAGATTAATAGTATGGGGAAAAAAGTATGGGCAAACTCACCAGATGTCCCAATTAAGGTGTGCTCGGATGCGCGACTAAGAGGTAATGAAAACTTGCAGGAAGACAAACCTTTTGGGCAGGCTGGATGGACGGATGGCATTACATTTAAAAATCTTGAGGATTTAGCAGAACAGCTCCTCAATACTTTCGGCAAGGGAAAGGTAACTAAACTGGCAATTAACGCCCATGGGGCACCTGGCCAATTCCTCCCAGCCGGCAGGAGAAGACCGGATCTCGCTGTGAACATTAAAACCATACCTATATTTCATAAACACTTGCATAATATTGGCCTTAGCATAACCCAGGACGCCACCATCATGATCGCTGGCTGCATTTGTGGTGAAGGCTCCATCGGTACAGAATTTCTCAAAAAGCTTTCTATGGTTTGGCCGAAAAGGCTCGTAGTCGGATTTGTTACTCTCGGGTATTCTGCGAGTGGTGAACAAAAACGTCCTGGACAGGGTTGCAATGAACCAGGAATGCGCGACACGAATGAGCACTATTCATTTCTGAAAGAAGAAGATGAACTTCCGACCAGATCTTTATGGAAAAATCTTAGTAAGCTGCCGTGGGCATCCCCGACATCTCCTCATGCAAAGTGCGTCCGTACTGGAGCTGTCGTTCGCAGTCCCGAACCTCCACCAAAACCCAGAAAATTGGTAAGGAACAACAAAGAGTTATTTCGCCTTTGGAAGAAATATAAAAGTATTAGTCCAAGCAATAAACCCGCACGCAGCGCTGCAGCCGCAGAATTCATGTCGCTCAAAACCCATTTGGAAAGGAAAGAGAAAGTAGAATACGTTAATCCAAAGTAAGCTGGATTTCAGCATTTATCGCGAAGATAAATGCTGAAATCCATTTAATGTCAAACAGCTATTTTTCCCGATATAAAAGGTGCAGATGTATAAATTAAAAAATATTTTCTTAAAAAGTATTCTTGAAACATGTATTTATATATTTATTATTTTGAATAGTTATATTTCTGAGTGATTCCTCCACCAAGATTATATAATTCGTTCTCCTCTGTTGACGTCACATGATTTCCTCTGCTGAATTTGAAAATTTATAAGAAACATTCATTTACAAAAAATTGCAGATTATATGATTTATTGAGGTTTGATATAAAATATATTTGATGCGCTGGAGTGGTTCGCCGCCATGTGCTCTCACGTTCCTAACAAAGGTGAGAAGATGGTTCGTTATTATGGCTACTATAGCAATATGGCGCGCGGAAAACGGAAAAAAATCGGCCTTAATGTTAAATTCCCATTTTAGGACAAAATATGCTATAATAAAGACCTTCCAATCATCTTTTTTAAGAAGGCAGGGTCATTTTCTGGCTCTGCCTTTCGTTTTTTTGCGGGTTGTGGTAACTGCAATTTAACTCATGTTTTTTTCCATCAAAATATTCTGTGTCGCATAACGATATCTGCAAAGGAAGCAAATTACAAATCAGTAAGGCAAATTACCTCCATTAGCCCTGTTTCAGATTGTGGGATATCTCCAAAGTCTATGCACTTAACCCTGATTTGATGTAGCTGCCATCTACCAGGTCCAAAGTTCAAAGACCGGAAAGTATCCTTCACCGGCATCAATAGCCTCTCAACCACCCTATAAAAGCGTCCCAACCCCTTCCTTACCCCCATAACCCCATCTCAGATTCAGTATAATAAAATCTTAACAATCCCACAGTACCAGCACCCCAACCACCATGTAAAATTCTCTCCGATCAACCGGAATTTTCGGATTTTAACTTATAAGTAAAAGTTAAAATTCAGACAGCCAAAACCAAGCATTCCTATTATTACCAATCATTTACACTGATTCTGGTTTAACAGACAATTTTGGATCTGTAACTTTATCCTAACTATTACGATGTTATTTGCGCATTAGTTAAACAGCGCTGTTTCAAAACAGCGAAAGGAGAAATCATGAAAAAATCAAACCAGCATAACCACCCAAAGAAGGGCGACAAAATAACCGTCGAGCCGATCAGAAGGATCGAGGAAATAAAGTCCATATCAAAGCTGCTTTCCAATTCGCCCAGAAACCACCTCCTGTTCACCATGGGAATCAACAACGGACTTCGAGCCGGAGATCTGCTCAAGCTGAAGGTAAAAGCCGTTAGAAACCTGAAAATCGGAGACACGCTGAATATAAAAGAATCAAAGACCG
>CAYPIW010000158.1:0-6444 GCA_964410925.1 uncultured Desulfobacteraceae bacterium | reverse complement strand
AAACAAAAGAAAATACATGGTTTCACCCCGGTTAAACAAAAGAAAGTACTGGTTTCATCCCGGTTAAATAAGGGAAAATGCGGATTTAACCCCAGTACGATTTTCCGAACCTACGGGGTAAACTGGGTAAACTGGGCAGGCTGGATAAAAATTGAACGGGGAACGGCGTGGCAGGCACAGACATAAGCAGACGTTTTACTCTGCGGACTCCGCAGAGTAAAAGAGTGTCATCGCTTCGCGAAACAGACTTCAATCGTGGCTGAGATAAAGAAATTTTGTAAACAAAGAACCTCATCCATTTTGAACCCGGCTTGCATTTCTGAAACAAAAAATGTTGTTATCTCCTGGAATATGCTATAAATGATTTATTATGGCCCTTTGACGCGCAGGGTGCGCTGGGCGAGTCAAAAAAATATTAGAGGCTAAGCACATGAGAACGTTAGAAATAAAGTATCCGGAGACCATACCTGCTGTACTAAACCTTAGTCCAGAGATGTTTGAACAAGAGGCAAGATTCGCTTTGGCAGTCAAGTTGTACGAAATGGGGCGGCTTACATCTGGACAGGCTGCCCGCCTAGCAGGCGTGTCACGTGTGACATTTTTGCTAGACTGTCGACGATATGGCGTATCCAGTGTGGAGTGGGATCAGACAGAGATTGATGCTGAATTTGCGGATATGGACACATGAATGGTAAAACGATTTGCAATACAGGGCCTATTGTAGCCCTATCAATGATTGATCGCATTGATATTCTTCGACATCTTTTTGAACTTGTTGCTGTCCCGGAAGAGGTGCATAAGGAGATTCTGGAAGGTGGAACCGCAAATGCAGGATTGGCAAATTACCGGAAGGTAAAATGGATAAAGGTCATCACACTTTCCAACCCTGTAGATCCTTTATTGAGAACGTCTCTTGATGCAGGAGAGGCTGCTGTGATTGGGCTTGCCAGGGAATTGAGTGTGAATCTTGCCCTGGTTGATGAACGCAAAGCCAGAAAGATTGCACGTACTATTTACGGGCTCCACGTAATCGGTTCGGCCAGAGTTCTGGTTGAGGCAAAAAGACATGGGCTGATAGATGATGTTGGTGCTGCGCTACAAGCTATGCGGGATGGCGGTTATTGGATAGGTGATTCAATTGTTGATGTAGCTCTGAGACAAGCAGCGGAAAGACATGGGGGTCGCCCATTAAATCTTAAATATTGACAAGGTCGATGGAGGACTGCCTGAGGGCAGCCTCCGGCCCGTAGGTGCCTACGCCCCGGTGGGAGGACGCCCCGGTTGAACACCCCCATGTACCATCTTCCGGAGCTACAGGGCAGGCTAAAAGGGAACCCCAGAGAAATGCGCTCCGCTGTCGTAAACGAATTTCACAGGGTAAACCCGGTTCAACTGGGCAGGGAGGGCAGAGGGCGGAGGGCCAAAGGTGCGTCACGCATTCTGATCAAGGGGATGGTGTGGCAGTTAAGCGTTCAAGTTCAAAGGGTGACAGGTGCTGCAACTTTCCTTGCCCGGGTTGATTGGTTCCCAGGTTCACCATGAACAGGTTCTCGGTTTTGGGGTACGCTTCTTTGAATTTTCGAAGTCCTTTTGAATCTGAAGGCTTGAGCTGTTTCTTGTATTTGATTTCCACAGGTTTGATCATGGCCTCATCTTCTAAAATTAAGTCCACTTCATTTTTGTTTTTTGTGCGCCAGAACTTGATATTCCCGGTTGAAACCCCTGCTTTGATCAGTTCGGAAATCACAAACCCTTCAAATAGAAATGACATATCCGATCGAATTTCCGCAGGATTGAAATTGTTGATAAAGTAATTTCGTACCCCGCTGTCAAGAAAGTAGATTTTTGGCATTTTGACCAGTTCTTTGTTCCGATTGGTAAACCATGGAGGATGTACGGTAATGATAAACGTTTCTTTGAGAATTTCCAGGTAGTTTTTGGCCGTCTTTTCATCAATACCGGCGACCTGGGCCAATTGACTGTACTTGGTTTCCTGGCCATGATTCACGGAAAGTTGCCGGATCAGGGTTTTGGCATGCGCGATTCGCTCAATTTTCAGAAAATCGACCAAATCCTTTTTCACATAAAGGTCGAAAATAGACGCCAGGACCTCTCTTTTCTCAGAAAGGTCTACCAACGTGA
Organism: uncultured Desulfobacteraceae bacterium; assembly: GCA_964410925.1. GTDB lineage: Bacteria > Desulfobacterota > Desulfobacteria > Desulfobacterales > UBA11574 > S5133MH16. Next base: position 4,302 of record CAYPIW010000158.1, on the reverse strand, counting down.
CTTCCGGATAGCCGCCATGGATCAAAAATTGTTCCAGTTCCTGAAACGCTTCCGGAATAAGTTCGGGGAGATTGTCGGATCGAACATTGGGCAGATTCCCAAGTTTTTGTATCAGATCTTCCCGTTCAATGAATTGCAGATATTCATGAAAGCTCAAAGGATACATATGAATGATCCGTTTTCTGCCGGCCAGGCTTTCTTGAATTTGCTCGTTAATGCCCAGGGATGAAGATCCGGATGCATAGATTTTTACACTCGGGTGATGGTCACAAACGGTTTTCAGCACCCTGCTGATATCCGCATATCGCTGGAATTCGTCAAGAAAAATAACGAACAGGTCTTTCTGCAACATATTGTAACCATTGAGTTTCAGGGTGTTGATAAAATTCTCGTAGGAACTGACCTGCTCATAATTGGAATAAATGTCTAAATCCAAAAACAGGGCATGGTGCCGGTTACGGATCTCTTCATAGAGACGTCTCATCACTGTGGTTTTCCCTACTTGCCGTGCACCTACCAGAACCGTGATCTTTTGGTTGTCTTTCTGTTTTTCCAAAACCGAATAAATCTGACGATCCTTATACATGAAAAAACCTCGTTTAATATTTTCCGGAATTATACCCCACAAACTATTAAACTATTCCGGAATAGGTGTCAAGAATTATCTAGATAGTATAAAGAGACATGGGGGTCGCATCTTAAATCTTAAATATTGACAAGGTCGATACGGGAAGATAGCGTAGAGGAAGTTGTATGATTTCCAAAAGGGAATGATTTTCGGTAAAGTTAGCAGGTAATTTTGGATGGCGCGGCCGTTAAGAATAGAATTTCCAGGAGCTTTTCATCACGTGATGAACCGCGGAAACACCGGGATGGATATATTCAAAAGCGAGAGGGACCGGGAAAAGTTTTTAGGATATGTTGAAAAGGCGGTGGAACGTTATGGATAAAGGTATATGCCTATTGCCGGTTCAGCATGAGAAAATTAAAAATCCGTCAGAGGATCTAGTGAACGGTGCTATTTTGGGTGGCGCTGATTTTATAAACTGGGTTAAGAAGGCATTTTTAATGTGCAGATAATCTTAGAAAATCTGTGGTTGGGAAAGAAGGGGGTGCTACAAATGAAAATGTCAAAGGATGAATTTGTAGAGAAAATAAGTAACCTTGAATTATCAGAGGACCGGGCCATCGCTAAGTTGTCAGAACAGCTTCAACAATACGAGAAGAAATACAATCTGCGTTCAGAAATATTTTACAAGTTGATCGTTGGTACCCCTGTAGAGGATATGCCTGACTTCATTTCGTGGGCCATGTGTTACAGAAGCTATTTCCGTATAATGCAATCAAGATTCTCTATCGAGGAAATTACTGCGCGTGCTTTATAATTCACAGCAGCGAGGATTAATTATTGACCGTTGCTGGCTGATCTATGAGCTTGTGAGCGATAAATTATTGCCACCAGATGAGTTTCACATTGAATACCCCAATTTTGTGGAATTTGCATTGACCTCCGGCTATTTTGAAGTTCTTGTGATGGCTGGTAGAAGCGGGCACTCCTTGCATATCCATGAGGAATATGAATTTGTTGAGTACAAGCTTAAACTGAAAGCTTACGTTTACATTCTTTTTGACAAAGCCAAAAACAATATTATCCGGGCTGATTCTCTTCCCCACCATCAAACTGACCATAAAGGACATCGGCTGGCTCATCCCCCTAATCATCTGCACGATGAAATGGGAAGGATTTGCTCATTCAGTGGTCGGATAGAAGATTTTGTAAAAAAATCCTGCAGCATTTTAAAAATATAGGGAAAGAATGGGGACGTGGATGATGCCTGCGGCGGGATGATTAGGATGGATGAAAAACGAAGGGCGGAGGTGGCCGAGGTTTCATTCGACGTTTGAGATTATTGAGTCGGTAGAGGCGGGAACGTTTCCGGATAAAATCATGATCACCACCCATCCCCAACGTTGGACGGACAATCCGGTTGCCTGGACAAAAGAGCTGATTTCTCAGAACATAAAGAATGTGATCAAGCGCTGCTTTTTCGTAAAATAATCAAACGACCAGTGATGAGTGATGTTACCCATTTTGTCTTAGGGCTAAAATGGGTAAGAAAGTGATAGCATTCTGAGAATGACAGCAGTATGATTACATCAGATTCGGGGCTTAAAGGGGCTGTTGCATGATGAAAACAGAATATGAAGTCTGCAAATACAGCATTAATGCGTTAAAAGATAAGTTGGTTGAGACGACATTAGCTTCTCGTGATTTGATTAGCAATAAACTTCATACAATTTATTTCGAGGAATATTTTGACCATCTAAAGGCAAAGACTTTCCTTGTTGAATATGATTATATCGATCATGATTTTCTGGAGGATTTCTCATATTATTATGTAAAGTGTTTCAAGAAATATAAAAGAAAATGTGCCCGTTACCATTTCTTTAATATTGAGTTCACCAGATCAGAATTTGATGCTATTCTTAAGGGCGTGCCCAAAAAAATGAGCATCAAAAAGCTAAAAGACGCTTATTTAGGCTTTATCGTGGTTAAGCCTCTTCCGGAAACCATCATCGGAAGAACTTGTTTGGCAACCTATGAATCAGATAAAGGTAGAAGACACTTTGGATCGGCGAGGGATTATGTAGCAAATTTATTCGGTATTTCACTTCAGGTAGATACAATAGCGTATCAGGAACAAGATACGGTTGTTGCAGCTTGCGCGACAAGTGCCCTCTGGTCTGTTTTCAATAGCACAGGCAGATTGTTTCAGCATCAAATCATGTCTCCCGTTGAAATATCCGAGGTCGCATGTCAGAATTTGCCTTTTGAGTCTCGGTTTTTCCCAAATCCCAGACTCTCTCCGGAACGTATGGCCCAGGCGATTCGATGCGTAGGATTGGAACCCTATTTGATTCCGGCTGAAGATCAGGCAATTTTGAAAGCAGCTGCCTACTCATATTTAAAATGCAAGATACCGATGCTTCTCGGCCTACAAATAGCAGATATATCGCAACTCCCTAAGGGAAAAGCTAAACCTATGGGTTTGCATGCAATAGCTATTACAGGATTCAGTTCCGGAAAAACTACGCCTCAGCCATTCGGCAAAACTGGTTTTTTATCTGTTGCATCCATGATCGATAAAATTTATGCCCACGATGATCAAGTCGGTCCATTTGCAAGGATGATAATGGATTATGATGAAGTTGCCATGGATCAGAAAGACGGAAACCGCCTCGTCAAGACCATATATACATCCTGGAGGGGTGATGATGGGGGGATTGGAACGGCGAGAGCTATTCCAACTGTTTTGCTAATACCATTATATAACAAAATACGTCTTCCTTTTTCCATAATTCAAGAAACGATTATCTATTTTGACGAGATTATTGAAAGGTACAGGCAAAGTGGAGCAATACCTTTTCCGGAACGTATCGTTTGGGATATATATCTGACGACTGTTAATGAAGTTAAATCTGAAATGCTTTTATCCAAAGCACTGACGGGCAAATTGAAAATGTATGTTCTCCTGGAAAGTCTGCCGCGCTTTATCTGGAGGGCGACGGCGTACTGCCAAGATGAATATATAATCGATTTATTTTTTGACGCAACAGACCTTGAGCAGAGTTCCTACCTCATCAGCGCAGTGGGTTATCACGAGGAATTTTTCAATTCGCTTGTTGAATTAGGACAAAATTCGAATTTGCCCAAAAACTTGAGTACCGGCCTTTTCTGGAAGATTCTTGAGTGGTTTTCAAGACAGGGAATTTAGATTCCTGTGAAATTAGAGATTTATATATCGTACACTTAGGTTAAAAATAAATAAGGATTCTGAATCTTTCGAATGGGTATAAAATTATATGCGGATATTCGTGGTCGCTGGTCGCGAAAAATCCATTATCATCTATACATTCAACTCGTTATATGGTATTTAACGGGCTGTATCATTCATATTACGCTTATTCTTACGGGGATCGCGATCATTGATATGGAGGAGGGGAAATGCATGATAAAAAGAGAGGTCGCAAAAAATGCGATTGGGCTAAGAAGGTTATTGAATGGACCCAATCCGAAGAGGGGAAGCGACAGATAGAAGAAGCTGACAGGAATTCTCTAAAGGCAATTGATGAGTTTCGCAAGGCCCTCTTGGTAGATGATGAGATGCTTAACAGTACCTTTACCTTGTGAAATTTAATGGGTGAACGTGAACGGGGGTCGGGCCACAGGAACACCTTGATTTAATAGATAAAAAGCTTTAAATTCGGGCAGAATAATGGCTTAAACAGCCAATTTTAGGG
>CAYPIW010000157.1:0-12285 GCA_964410925.1 uncultured Desulfobacteraceae bacterium | reverse complement strand
CAGCAATGGCAAATAAATTTTAAAATGAATATTGTGTGTGTAATGTACCCACAGAAGCGCCATTACAGCAAACCTGAATTCCTGTAAAATTGTAATAGCAGCGTAATTACAGAATGTTAGAAATTACACCAATTGTAATTGACCCCTCTGGCATACCGTCCATCCAGTGTAATAAAAACTATAGGAAAACTACAGGAAAATTGAGCGTTATTAGGGGGGAAATTGATAATTCAGTTTTCAGAGCGTTATTAAAAATGTTGATATGTTTTGGACATCTTATTAAAATTGATTATATTATAGTTGACTTTAATGCCCCAATTGATAATTTGCTGAATATAAATATAAAATTATTCTGCGAAGCAACTTAATTTATGGAGAGAAAAATGTTAAGTTATGAAGACTTTGAAGAAATAGCTTCAATACAGGCATCGCTTTTTACACCAAATTTTAGTTTTGATTCATCAGCGATATTAAGAGAACTATTTGCAATACAGCCGGAATTGTTTGATGGTGCTCCAACGGTTCTACCTATTCCACAAGATGCTCCTCCAGAAATTCCAAGAATAACCTTAAAAAATATGAATCAATCCCTTAAGCTAGATGTTTCACCTTATAGAATAAACCTTTACCGAACGAAATCAGCAGCAGATGATGTTGTAATTATAGATGAATTTACAAATTTAGCGTCTCAATTCCTGAATAATTATTTGGAAAGAGTTAACGCAAGATGCGGACGATTAGCTGCTGTGATCAGAAGGTTTTTAATTATTGAAAATCCAGGTTTTGAAATAGCAGCACACTTTTGTAGAGAAGAATTTATGGAGGCTCCATTTGACAACCCAAGAAGTTTTGAACTTCATGCACACAAAGTCTATCCTCTGCAAAATTTCGACACAGTTAATAGTTGGGTACGGATAAGGAGCGGAATAGCTCATTTTCAAGGTAGTGCCCCACAATCTAGTATTATTATTGAGCAGGATATTAATACATTATCAGAAGACATAGGGGATAAAAACTATACCCAAGAACAAATTGGTGGGTTCTATGAAATTGTGGCTGATGAGTTTGATACAATTCTTCAACTATATTTTCGGGGAGAATAAATTAAAGCTTTTAGGTGCTTAATATGAATGTAAATAATATAGCTAATGCATATGGCATAGATTCTGAAGGTGAATTCCATCCTGAAGGCGAACGTATTTGGATTGCTCATAAGTATGGGCACACTTTTGGTAGAGTCATTGAAACAACCCATTTGCCTGAAGGACAAATTGTTATAAGTGCCTCTGAACCGATGCATCTATTTAATAATATTTCAAAGGGGAACGTATTTACAATTACAGTATCCTCATCCTCATTTCCTGAGGTACAACTCCCTGAATTTCAATGGTTTATTGATAAAACTCAAGAAGTTATTATTTATTCAATAGAATCGAAGGCACCAGCCAATATCACTTGGGTTGAAAGTAAACCTCAACCTCCTACTTGGGCTGATAAAGAAAAATATACCGAAGCTTTTGAAAAAATTGGTCAGTTTGCTAATATGGAGGCTAATTGGGATTCATATGGCGCAAAGGCAATTAGTAAAGATTGTATCAGTAAAACCATTGATATTCTAAATAGAATCATCGAATTAAGAGAGGATGAGGGAATTTATATTTTACCACCTTTTATAGCACCTTTATCAGATGGAGGTATTCAACTCGAGTGGGAGAGGGAATCAAGGTATTTAGAAATATCTATTTCTTATGATTCAACTATAAATTGTTTTGTGATGGATGACACTTCAGAAGGAGAAATATCTATTGAGGGCTCTATTAAATCATTTGGAAGTCTTAAACGACTAATTTCATGGTTTATTTATGGAACCGCAAAGGATTTAGAAGCTCTACATGATGAAATTGGAAATCTTATCAAAAATGGTTTATAGCGGAATCTATACTAATATGGAAATAGAAACTATTTTCGATAACGATGAATTGTATAGACGTATAACTGAAAAACACATAAAAGAAGATGGTTGCATATCATCAGCAGCATTCCAAAATACTTCTAATACAGATGAGATGTCCGTTGATTTAGCTAAAATAACTACTATTGAAAAAACAACATTAAACAATCCCAAATATGGTGTGGCAAGTTTAATGGCAATAGGTGCTAGAAATTTAGACCAAAAAGTTTTTCATAGCCCAGAACAAGATAATCCTGCACACTCAACAGTTAAAGGTCGCAAAAATGCGAGAATAAAAAAAGCGTTGGCAAAAGTAGCTACATTAATTCACTTCCCAGAAGGTTTTGTTTACCAATAGCAACAAATAAATTCACCTGTTTTTCAAATTTAATCCCTCATTATAAGAAATAATTTTTGCGAGAAATATCTGAGACTAATCTTTAAGCAAGAGGGGAAACCTATATTGATTTCTCACCACCTGAATTGATTTTGGCTGTTTCTGCAACATCTCAAATCATTAATCATCCCAAATAACAATACCTTGACTTTATGAGCGTTTATGATAATTCAAAAACGATATTTAATTATACTTGAACCGTAAACGACGGAGAGCCATGTAATGAATGCGATGACCCCATTTCTCGATTAGAGGAGTGGGGTTTTGTTTTAAAAAAAAACAATAATTAAAGATAAATTTTGGTTATGGCATGGTAAAGGCCGTATTCCGTGTAGAAAATACAGAAGGATCGGATCTTGAATATGAGAACATTGAATTGCCTGATGTGCCTTTAATGGAAAGAGCGAAAGAATGGAGAATATCATCGTTCTTGCTGAATGGCAAATAGAAGCTGATCTGAATCAGACAGGCCTTTCCGATCCCGTTCTTGAGCATGAATGGCGTCATATCCTCTTTTCCGCAAGGCATGGGCCAACCCTGAATGTACATCTTCGTCTAAAAATAGTTCGATTTTCATACGTTCGGGGTTTTCTGTGAGCGTGATCACGGTAAATGAGGGGCAGGTTTTCAAGCTAAATGATGTTGAAAGGGATTGGAGCTGACCTGACGCAGATCAGCTCCGGTTATGAGTTTATCTTAAAAGCTACAATTAGAGGTTGTCCTCGATTTGATCATCGTTTGGACAGGATTTATCATCTTCATCGTTCATGATAATGTCCATGAACTCATTGCAGTATTGGTCCCACAGGGCACTTTCCAATCGTGATATTCTATCGCAGATTTCAAAAGCCAGTTGCACTTGTTCTTTTTGATCCATGAGCATTTCCTTTCTCAATTTTTTCTTTTTTTAATACTCGCCCGGTGTGGCGAGAACACCTCAAAGAAGATTTTTTCATCCAGTTGTGGCAGCTGTTTTTCAGCTGCAGCGGCCAGGAGATCGGCGGCCATGGTATTTAGCACTCTCAAGTTTCCGGCTGCGTGATCAGCCAGGGTTTGTTTCAGTGTTTGGGTCAGCAGATGTTCAGCCCCGGCGTGTTTAAGGTTGTGTTCGAGCAACTCGAGCAGGATTTGGGGGAGATAGGGCTGAATATTGAGCCGCAGTCTCATACGGGTACCAAGAGAGGTAAGCTGCGGCGTTCTAAAGCGCTGGGGCAGTCTCATGTCACCGCACAGCACAGAAGTGAGAAGGGATTTGGAGTCAAAGTGATCGCTTTGCAGCAGTCGGATTTCATTGAGGCAGACGCTGAGCACTTCCTGAGCTTCATCAATGAGCAACACCGGTTTGTAAAGGGTGTTTTTCACATGATCACGCCAGCGTTGTCTGAGCGCTTTAAAGCCGCCGTAGCGATTGGCCGGTGACAGGTTGACCCCGAACAGATCACCCATTTCACGATAAAAGTCGGCCACAGAGCTTTGGGGTCTTTGCATGACGCCAACTTTAACATCGCCGAGGCTTCCCAGACGATGATCCAGTATTTGGAGGATTTTTGATTTGCCAAGTCCCGGTTCTGCACAAATCAGTGCAAAACCTCCGGTTTTGACAAGGTTTTCCATACGAAAGGCAAAACTGTTCATTTCCGGGGTAACCCAAAGGTCTTCAACCGGGATATCGGGTAAAAACGGATTGTATTTGAGCCCGTAGAGGGTAAGAAGTGTTTTATTGTTCATCGTCGTTGTCCTTTTCATCATTTTTGGGAAGATAGGCCGGCGGTAATCCGCTTGCAGCATAGTCAGAGAGGATCTTTCGCAAAAGCGGCGGAATGGGATTATCTATATCTGTATTTTTTGGCAATGGCGCAGGCAGATTTCGAGGCTTTCGAAGGCCATCTGCATTTTTGTGTTTATCCTGGGGATATATCTTGGCCAACAAATTGCCGGTGTTTCTATCCACCAAAAAAGCATGGGACAGATCCCAGCTTTGATACCTCACCCATAGATGCTGTATATGTCCAAAACGCGATGGTACTTCGAAGCGAACCCCGTCGATTTGGATCGTACCGTCACTTTTTCTCTGTGACCGGCGCTGCTGTACGGTAAAGCAGAACTGCAACTTTTCCGTATCACAGCAGGGTCGACCCACATCGGGGCCTTCAAGCAGGCGATTTAGCGGAGTCGTGCGGATCTCCCGGTGAACCGATCGGTTGTATTCCATCTCCGCCCAGGCCAGGGTCGCATGATTTAAAAAATCCAGGGTCAGCGGATCCACATGGGTGACCATTTTCATCAGCCGCCCTTCCAGCTGCGCCCAGAAATTTTCCTGCTTGCCGTTTTGATAGGCGCTGTAAGGTAAAGTGAGATCGTGTTGAATGGAAAGGTTTTTCAAACCGTTTTCAGTCTCGTGGGCGATCATGGCGGCGCCATTGTTGGTCATTAATGCCCGGGGAAGGCCGCGTTTCAAAAAGGCCTGTTTTAACCCGTGGAACAGGTTTTCAGCGGTCTCATTCAAATACCACTGGATGTGACAGCAAAAACGGCTAAAATCATCCATAACGCAAAGTACTACCGGCGTGTGCCATCTGCCGGCGATATCCACTATCCGCCTGTGGGCCTGATGAAAATCCAGATGCCACAGACCGTGGCAATAGGATGCTTCAAAACTGCGAACTTCAAGTTGCTCCAAACGTCGGTTTGCTTTTTGCCTGCCTTGGGTTTGGTTGGCATGTGCGGCTTTGCGCCGATACCAGCCCCGGGCTTTCATTGCCCGGCGCACCGTGGCATAGGAAGGGGCTTTTCCCAGTTGCGGCTGCTCTTTGGTTAAGGCTTCCAGGTTGTCCGCATGGAGCTGGTAGCTGAAGTGAGGAAAAAGGCCATATTGTTCGGCCAACATGTCTATCAACGGTCCGGTCATTACCGCCGATGTTCCGGCATCACTACGCAACTTGCGCCCCAGGGCACCGACCGGATCGTCACCGTTTAGCGCTTTATAGTACCACCGCTCGATGGTGGATACGCCAAAACAGGTCCACTTGCCGGTGATGGGATGACGCCAACGCCTGGCTGCCAGTTTTTCAACCTCTTCTTTGAGTTGTCCTTTGTCCGGAGGGCGAGCCAATAACCCGCCGATAACCGAAAATCGAAAATACGCCCAATCTTTTAACCCTCGATCGTCTTTTTCGTTCATTTTTGCGGCTCCTTTCTTTTGTTTTTATCTGGAACCGCCTGTTATCACCGTGGGACTACAGAAAAAAGTCCCCATCTTTTGCGGGAACTGTTTTCGGCTTCAAAAACCGTGAACAAGTTGAACTGGCCAAAAATTTCAGACATACAATCAGGCCTTGTTGCAGATCCGGGACCTGTTTCAAAAAAACAGCCAATAAACTGCTCGGAAGCCCTTTGTCGTCTAACTTCGGATTCACCAGGCCCCGCAAGGACTTCCACTGGACAGATGATGGAAACACCTGACGAAAATCGGCGATCCACCGGCATATGGTTTTGTGATCAATATCAAACATCCGCTGCAGTCTATATATGCTTGCGCCCTTCGGCCGTTGCTGGTGAAGCGCCATTACAACAACAATCACACATCGCCAGTAAACTCGTCGGCCCATAAAAAGACAGGAAGCCGGCAGGGTTCTACGGCGACAATCTTCAGCAGAACAGCAAAGGCCGTGGCGTATCATATATTCGTCGGAAAGGTTATTCGGGCCGCCCCTCGGCTTTCGAATGTACCTGGCAAAATGGAGGACTGAACCGCAATGGGGGCATCTGAGTTTGCGGCACTGTTCGGCAAGATCTAAATCAATCAGGTGAAGCAGATAAAAAAGATTGGCATCGGAAAGCAGTTTTGATATCATAATTCCTGTCTTTGCTAAAGGTGGTTACAAAGGCAGGAGTCCCCGGGAAACTTGCAAGGTGTTCGAGGGGACTCCATCTCCATCCCTCTCTTACCTTGCAAAAAAATCTATATTTTTCCATCAATTATTTTGCTTAATCTCACCCATGATTGAAAACAGGAAGAAAGGGAGGGGTTTATAGAAATGGCTTTACAAAAATTGACAGAGGTAAGCAGTGAATATGAAAACAAATTGGCCTAGCAGTCATTTAGCAACTCAAAATACCTATCCCGGGACATCCCCGCTGTTCTTAGATTTGACTTAATAATATGTGTGCTAAGTGGTGTTTTATAGGCAGGTATAACAATTGGACGAATTATTCCAGCTTTTGTATAAAACCTGTGAGAACCATTTTGTCTTTTATATGTAAATCCGTTTCTTAAAAAAACACATTCAAGTTTTTTCCAATAAACAGGAGTTAGGCGAGACATTCAATAGGCCCATTTTTTTTATACATAAATGGCAGGGGGATATCTATAAAATTTACATCCTGGTCTTCTGATTCTTCGGGTTCAACTTCTTGAGCAGGGATAAAACCTGAATCTCTGAGCACTACTGATAATGTTCCCATTTCATAACATGTAATAATAAAACCGGTTAAGGCTTCTACCAGGTTTTTCCTGGCTTCTTCTTCGGTATTTCCCTGGGAATACACATCAAAAATAGGGCAACAGGAAACATAAACCGATCCGTCTCTAAATATTTCAGCGGGTACTTTCATTTCAAATTGTAATTTCGGCTTCATGTCATTCCCCTTTTTTGCGGGTTATATTTTTATTATCGGTATTATAGCCCAAAAAATCAAGAACTTTATGAATATCAGTTAATTAATTAAAAATCAACTCTTTGTTTCAGCATTGTCGAACATCTTTAGGAATGGATAGTTGATTCTACATTTCAGCGGTACCCAAATATCAAAACCCTGTTTCCGATTCCTGGGGGCCGGTTTTATTGATATGAATTTTTGCTTTTTACCTCAATTTTTATCGTAGAGGTTAGAAATAGGGATGGAAAGTCAATATGTTAAAATGAAAAAGGGACTTAAAAATTGCTCTAAGTCCCTTATTTTATTTTGGTAGCGGGGCTGGATTTGAACCAACGACCTTCGGGTTATGAGTACGATTATTAGTAAAATCAATTAGATACATAAAACCATGACAGCCAAGGCTTTGCCCGATACACAACGTTTTGAGTACCATTTCAAAATCCGAAATAATCGAAATAGACGAAATATAATTCAATAAATGTGTACTAATTTTGTACCAGCGATTTTCACCCTAAATCAACCTACCAAAATAACCCGCCCAGATTTTTTGTATACGTTCCCAAAACTTTCATTACCTGGAAAAAACCGATTAAATCGCACGTGAAAAAATTATGCCAGCAATGGCAAATAAATTTTAAAATGAATATTGTGTGTGTAATGTACCCACAGAAGCGCCATTACAGCAAACCTGAATTCCTGTAAAATTGTAATACCATCGTAATTACAGAATGTTAGAAATTGCACCATCTGTAATTGCCCCCTCTGTCATATTGCCCATCCAGCGCAATGAAAACTGTGGGGAAATGGAGGGTTATTAGGGAGATAAAGAGGTTTATTCCGGCATAGAAACAGCCAGTGCCCAAGATAACAGTCCATCCACCCGGCTTTCTCCCAGCCAATTTAACTTTTTCCGTACGTGAGGAAATTATCAAATACCGCTTACGCAGAATTCTGCGGAAGCGATTTACAGCATCCACCCAATTTTTATCAAAAGGCGTGATCGTCCAAATCTGTGAGAGCGTCCAAACATCGTCCATTCTAACTAATTGATTTTATAGCATCTGGACGATGTGGACGATAAGGACGATGATTTTTATAAAATGGATTCCAAACGTTTGGAATCTGTATTTCCGACCAAAACTGTCCTTACAATCTTTAAGAATGGGATAAAATAATTCCGGGGAACTTTTTGAAACATTCTATCATCCAGACCTGCCTTGATCGTCCAAATACCGTTCATTCTAACTGGTTGATATTATGGCATCTGGACGATGTGGACGATGATTTGCAAGCATATAACTTCCCCTCATCAATACAGACAGCCGGAGAAAGTTCAGGGTAGGACGTAAATACCGCTTCCGCAGAATTCTGCGTAAGCGATTTTACAACGATGTCAAAAACAGCCGGGGTTGTTCTATCCGGTAGACCGTCATTGGTATCGTCATTTTCAACTTGTTGTTTTAACGAAAAAATAATGATAATGATGACGATGACGATGTTTTTAATAAAATGGATTACAAACGTTTGTAATCCATATTTTCGCACGCCATTTTTCTTGTAATCTTCAAAATGGGGTAAGTTGGTTCCGGGGAGCTTTATCGTTCAGGATTTAACGAGATATCGGTTTGATATCCAATAAAAACAAGGAACTGATATAAATTGCAGTACCTGTAAAGGCACTAATCATCCGCATGGCTTTTTGCGTCCACTGAAGTACTTGGTTCGAAATTATTTTTCCCATGCGTATATTGCAGAGTTTTGAAAATCTACGATGTAGTCCATTCTCTCGAAAAAATTTACACCAAGAAGATTAATATCATCTTTCTGATTGACCGCAACTTCTATATTTTTCCGAAAGCCACCTACATTGAGCTCTCGTGTAACAATCGGGCAGGACATCATTCCGTTTGCTGTTTTGAAGCTCAGACGGGGCACATTTTGTAAATTATCAGAGCCTGTTTTTGACACGACCTCATAATTTAATGTTGTTGTGCTCGCACCTGTGTCTAACAGGGCATAACAAGTGACAATCCCACTGGGGCCAGATACCTCTATTGGAAGGAACAGATGAGATTCATGCTTTTCACATTCTATTGTAGCAGAATTGAATTGTGTAAAAGATTGCCCCTGTTTTTCAGCACGTGCTAAGAATCTGTTCGACAACTGTCCGGTTTTTCTGGTTTCATTCAACATTGTTTTGTCAAAGAACAGGTAACTTTTGTGCTTTCTATCAAACACGGCTACATCAGTTAGTAGCCATCCGCAGTATTCCAATATTGGACCTAAATATGAAACTACTTGTCTGGCAGCCACTTGCTGAGAATTATGAGGGAGATATATAAGCAAGATGAAATGTGTGAACTCTTCTACTTTGACATCAGATGACCATGACTTCGGCAGTGCTTCATCCGATAGACGCTGAATCAGTTCAATTATACTCTGGCCTTGAGTGTTGTAAATTCGATCGAAAACGGTCTCGCCGGTAGCAAGGTATTTGTTTTTGTCATATTCCTGTTCAAGTTCTCTGAGTTTCTTTTGATATTCAACCTCAGCTCGATTCCTTTTATGATTTTCTTCTGCTTTTACACGTTCAGGTGTTGTTGCATTTTGTTGTGATAGATAGATAGCTTCGCCAGCCCACACAAGCAAAGAACAAATGAAAATAACGGATGTAAGTTTTAATAAATTCATATGCGAGATGATTTTATTTCGATTTCATTAAAGTTGTCTTCATCAACCTTGAAATATTTTGTGGTTGAATAAATGTCTAGAAACGGGTCATTGGTGAGTTGTGGAATTTGGTTTTCCTGAATCCTTATCTTATATAGAATAATATTCTCTTTCCTTTCAGAACCATCTGGATATGAAGTTATAACATAATGACGACAACCTACATAAATTGTGCTGATGTTCAACCCTCTGCAAAACTGGAATATATCATTTGTTACACGAGAAATGAGAGAAACAACCTCTTTTCGCAAAGAATCCTTCGTGTGATGTTTAGTTCGCGTTCCATGTTCCCCCGAAGTCATACTGGACATATCAAAATCTATATGAAGAGCAATGCCTTTCGAAGATTCGTGCACGCTAATGTCAGCCCCAATAGGTGATGCTTCCTTTGCAACAGAACGAATTGCATCATGGAATGATTTCGTCGAGCCACTTGAAAGATTAAGCATCCGTAATTGAGTTTTTTCCCGGGGACTAAGTGCGAATCTTTTATCGAAGGATTTGCGAGCCTCAAAAAGTATTTTGTAATTCTTGGTTGATCTTCGTCGCAAATCTTGGCCATTGATGGCTGCTAACTCTTTATCAAGCGAAGCTTTCTTGGCTGCAAGTTCATCTTCATATCGCTTTTTCAATATCACCGTTTTCTCTGCTTCGTTATCAATAAGCTTTGAAAAATCTTTTCGCATTAAATCTGGAGTGACCATGATACCGTATGCAACAGCTACTATTAGGACAACTAAAATAGTGGACAGAAAGAAGCTGAATCTATTTTTTTGTGGAAGGGGATTTATGGGAGGCTCTTGTTTTTTTGGAAATAAACTTGCGCCGCAGCGACCGCAAATGGGTCTCAAATCATCGGAATATGAACTAATCCGATTTTTGACAGCACATTTTGGACATTCTACGATTTGCATTTTCGTTATTTAAACTTCGAACCAGTGGTTATAAAGTTTTTGCTAATCATGCAAATTGTAATGATAAACAGAAAGGTTATAAAATGTGATGTTTTCAAATTTCAGATACCTTGATAATAATCTAACCACCTGAATCAACACCAACTTTTTTTCATATATCATCAAAATGGAAAGAACAAAACACCGAAAATGGATTTGTTCTTATTCAAAACCAATATCAGCACTTAAAAAATTCAGAATCGATGATGCTATATATTGTGTCGTTCGGCCATTAACCGTTTTGTTTAAAAAAATAAAATTGTTGCTGAGATACTGGTTTAATATCTAACAAATTTAGACAGTTGGATTCCATAGCAAATATCGCTAACGACCTCTTTAGAGGGCACGGTTTTTTGCGATCCGCTGAAAGAGCATGGTTAGGGGTGTAAGCCTTGGATTATGAAAAAAGCCCAAATCGCTGAGGCGGGCCATCCTATAAAAGAAACCAAGCTCATTCCAAGCAAGCCAATCTTTGCGTCCAAAAACCCGAAGAAAAGCCCGCCAACCAAACTCCCAAACAAAAATAGAACAAGCGGCCAATACCATAATACTTGAATAAAATAGTAAACCAAAAGGCCAAGGCCAGCCGAGCAACCGAGTATTAATGAAAGATAAAGAGCAAGAAGATATCCTTGTGATGCTCCTCGGAAATGCATCGCATGCCGTTGATGTGTGTTAACAAAACCAAAAAATAAAACCCAGGAAATTATGAGCGGTATTGGGATTGAGCTATCCATTGTGAGTCCTCATAAATTCTTCTTGGGCAATTTGATATTCTGGTACTCGGCCAAAAATAGTAACGAATTTGTTTCTTGAGGAGACATGCAATTTAAAAGGCCCATCCCATTCACCAGAGGGCAAATTCGCTCGAAAACCGTCCGGCGGTTTACTATCAAAAACCACAAAGCTGTCATCACTGGTAAAAAAGGAATAGGCCTCTTCGGGATGATTCTTTGCTGATTTCCAGAAATTCAGTTTCCCACGTTTAACAAGTACGAATCGATAGTACAAGAAACCAGCGACAACTATTATAATAAGCCATTTCATATCATACCCCTAATGATTAAAGTTAGTTGCGCCGACACCAAACTTGACCGCCAGGCCGCAGACGTTCTCGGCGTCAAGTGAACTGCCTGGTTCGGCAATTTTCGCATCTATTTGCACTGACCTTGAATTAACTGACCAGCTTGATAAAAGGAAAAAGGTTTCCCCTCTTGCCATGTGTCTACTTTTAAAATCCAAGGAGTATATCCATAAATGAAACCATAAAGCGAATCATGAGTGCTGGGCATTTTCGTCACAATGTATTCATATCTTTCAGATTGTTGCCTCTTGCCACCTTTATCCTTATCTATAGATGATGAAACTTATATAAAAGTTTTCGTAATAGTTCACCCCTATTCCTGAAGTTAATCGGCTAATTTTTGTATATTTTGATATTGAAACCAAGTCATATTAGAGAAGGAGCTGTTTGACCAGATCTATGAGCTGTCACAGTATCAACAAGAAACTCAAGGGGGTTACGTTTTTGCAGCCAACAGGTTCGTGTAACCGTTAACAAACGGGAGGTCAAATCGGCGCCATTATCGCTTCTA
>CAYPIW010000156.1:0-26231 GCA_964410925.1 uncultured Desulfobacteraceae bacterium | reverse complement strand
AGGTGTCAGGGTCGAGAAACTTGAAGAGCTGAAACCTGAACACTGATACCTTACGACTGAACTCAATAACCAACAATCTTGATTTACACCCTGAAAGAGAGGTAGCGTCGGTATAACAGGCATAAATTTTAGAGCTTATACCTTTCAGCGACAATGCGCTCCACCTCCTCTTCGGCCGGCATGGTATCACGGTAACCGGCCAGGTACTGGTTTCTGAACCACCTGAAAAGTGATACGGTTTCGTTTACCAGGACCAGGTCAGGAACGATATCACCTTTCTGGGCCTTGATGTGACGGTTGTACTGGCCAAGCATGCTCACCACATCATAGAACGTTGCCGGCTCCCTTTTGATACCTTTTTTAAAGGATTTCCCTTTGACCGGATATGTCTTGTCCGGATCGGGGTTGGCCGAGATGTCAAGTTTCTGGAACGGTCTTCTTACCTGTATCTGCCATTTTCTGGCCTCATTCATCATCCTTGAGATTAAAGGACCCGCCCAGTCGTGGCTCTGGTGGCCCTGGGAGCAGTATGAGAAAAATTCCACCACAGAGGGGCCGCAATAGGCGATGGCTTCCTTTAATATCCGTATGGCGTAAAACGGATTGTCCACGGTGAGCTTGGCCGAATAGACATGTGATATTGCCGTGGCCTGGCTGACGATCCGCCGGTGCAGGGTGGTTTTGCCGGCATGTTTGACCCCTATCGGGGATGTGGATCTGTCACAACCGAAACGGGTGGCGCCTGATTTCTGAGCCCCGGTGTTCATATATCCCTCGTTGTTGTAAATCACCCAGGTGACATCGAAGTTTTCGCCCAGAGCATAATTGAAGGGACCGTTACCGATATCATAAATGGCACCGTCCCCGGCAAAAACAATGATCTTGGTCAATACATCGTTGAAAGCGTTATGATATGCCTGGTCCATACTGAATTTGGCCCCAAGAGCAGCAGCAGATGCCGTGCCGAAACCGTAGTGACCCGACTGGTAAATTCGGGTGTTGAAGGGATTGACCAGTTCGGAAACCTGGTTGCAGCCGGTGGAATTGATCGTGTAGATGCTGAATCCCTGGTCGATCATATGATCTATGGCATGCCGGTTTATATCCGAAAGAACCTTGATTCCCTGGTAAAACGTCTCGATCCCTTTGGGACTGTTACGCAAACTTTCTAATGCAAAAAAGGTCAACAGATTGATGGTCCCCTCGCCACAGCCCGGACACAACGTATGCTTTCCCGGATAAAGCTTTGAGAATACAAAGAGAACCTGGTGGTTTAAGGCCATCCGGTCCACATAACCGGCTGCATCGTAGGTATTGTCAAGATCCTGATAGTTTTGAGGCAGAAAATCAGTATCTTTTACTTTTGATTTGTCCACCATAGTAAAGGCATTCACCGGACAGACCTGGGAACACACCCCGCACCCCTTGCAGGAAGTATGAATGACGTTTAAGTTCATGGCGAATCTCTCCCAGGGAATGCCTCTGGGCGGTTTTTTAAAAACCTTAAAATAGGCGGCCGCCTCTTTGGGAATGGGCTTGTCCGTGATGGTGGAATAGATGGCTGAATCCGGACATAAAGCAACGCACATACCACAGGCAATGCATTTTTTTGCATCCCACACCGGTATCTGGGTTCCGATATAGCTCATGTCCCTAAACCTGCTGGTGGCCGCCGGAACCACGGGCAAAAACCGGTCCCAGGGAACATTTTTTCCCTCCAGGATAGGTTTAACCATATCCTCGTTAAACTGTTTCTGATAATCTTTTATCAGGTTAACCGGTTTGATGGTGCCCATCTCATCTTTTTGGGAAAGCTTCGTACGCAAACCGGCCGTTCCATACCCTTTGCCAAAATCTTCGGGTTTAACTATTGTTACCGGCTCCTGACTATCCGAGACCCCGACAAACGCTCCAGGCATTTGCTCTGGTGTTGAAGCTGCCAGTTTTGCGCCTTCATTTAAAAGTGCGATGTTCGATTCAACAATTTCTCGACCCTTTTTGGGTCCCAGTTTTTGCTCAAGTATGTTTTGAAATCGGCCTCCGAATTCCTCGACGGAAAGTATCTTTGTATCTCCGTTTATAAGACCCAGCATCATGGCGCCGGGCAAGTTCCGTTTGAGATGCTTCAGGGCGGCCCGGGTAGCGTCCAGGACAATTATTTTGATCTTTCTCTTTGAAATAAGCTCGCGCATTTCAGGGGAAAAAAACTCGATGATTTGATCTTTTGTTCTGGAGCTGTTGATAACAAGAAGACCGTTCTCATTCAGCCCTCCCACATAATCCCTTAAAATCTCTCCGGAGAGAAATTTATCATTGAAAAATGCAAGCACATCGTGTTCGGTCAGTTCCGAGGAATTTCGAATCGGAGCGGAGCTGATCCTAAGGTTCATAAAAACCGGCGCCCCTTTCCTGGCAGCACCGTATCTTGCACCGGACTGGATATATCTTTTTCCGTTGTCATTACCTTCTGCATAAATAAGGGCTGCCGTCTCTAAAGCGGTCTTAACGCCTTCTGCGCCAATGCCAATAAATGTCATTCCAATCTCACGATCCTTGTAATCCGTAAGTGGCTTGGGTTCTAATGCATAGGGTCCTTCAATTCCTACAAAAAAGTCACGAAGAAAATGCTTGCGCGTCTTTCCTTGAAAACAGGCCTGCATATTCTCTATAACCGCCGCAGCGTGGTATTTGTTAAAGTCCTTGCTCCCCAGACCGTACACCCCGTGCAAAAGGGTCGGCATGTCGGTACGGCCGTAGATTTTATGCTCCGGCCGGCCTTCGCGGCCGGCCCGAAGAGAAACCTGGAGTGCGGACTGTATGTCCGCTAAAAGAAGCTGGTTATGGGCCATGCCGGATCGTTCCAGCACACTTACCACCTTTGCATTGCGCATGCCGTAGGCAAGCTCCTGAAAACAGGGAGGATTGAAAAGTACAGGGCGAACCACCCCCACTTTCACTCCCTTCACATCCCGGTAGTAATCCACCATATCCTTGAGAACACCGGCCGCCGATCCCAGAATGACAACCACCATTTCCGCATCTTCGGTGCGGTAGCATTCCACCGCCTTTAAATTCGTCCCCATGATTTTGTTCATCATATTCATGGCGGCAATAAGGCCTCTTTTGATGAATCGATACGCAAGATCCTGGGCGACCTGACCTTCCATGGTAAGATCCACGTCGGTAAAGGTGCCGGTTAAGGTCTTTTCCTCAATATTGGGCTGATAAAATCTGTTCGGAGGCCCGACAAAATACTTGAGAAAATCGTCTGAGAGTACCTTTATGTTCTCTAGCGCATGGGATTTGATAAACCCGTCGCCGATGACCATGCACGGAAGCATGATCTGGCGCAGCTCGGCGGTTTTAAAGGCGACAGGCAAAAGATCGTGGAGTTCCTGGTTGTCCCCGGCAACCAGTTGAGCCCAACCGGTATTGCGAACACCGTAAAAATCGGTGTGGCCACAGTGAATACTTAAAGATCCTTTGTTGACCTCCCTTGACATAATCGTCATTACCACGGGCAAACGTTTTCCAGCCACTGAAAATAGGTTCTTGGTCTTTAACACCAAACCCTGGGAAGAAGAGTTGTCCACATATCGCCCGCCCTGGGATGCCATGGCCTCCACCGCAGCAATGGCGGAAAGTTCATCGCTGGGTTGAAAATACATAAGTTCGGAACCAAACAGGTTCTTCTGGCCCTCCGAAGCAACTTTGGCAAAATTTTCGGCAATGGGAGTGGACGGAGTGATGGGATAGCCGCAGAGACCGTCGACGACCCTGGTGAGAATTGAAAGTGCCGCATAGTTGCCGTCCAAAATGACCTCATTTCGCTTCCGAATGGCACTTAATTTTTCTTCGGGAATGGTATCAAGGTCAAACTCAAAAAGTTTTTTGGCATCGAACCGTTCCCACTCTGCCTTCCAGTCCAGCTGAACTATTTTTTCTTTTTCTTTCTTTCTGCGATAGGGAAGGTGATCTAAAAGGGTGAATATGTCTATCTGTGGTCTCATGAATCGGTACTCCTTCAGTGTATTTATCAATTTCTGCATATTGCAGAAATCTTATATCATCGATTTCTTGAATTTTAGAATTTATTTAATAAATTCTAAAAATTGAAAATATGTAAAAAACCTTGCTCCGACGATCACGATACCCGGGAACATCTTTAGCCTCAACTTAAAGAACCTGTAATGGCCACTATAAACAGAACGGGTCTTAACCGGATTTCTAACAGGTAAGACACTCCCTTTTTCTGGGAAGATAAGGCCGCGAAGGAAGGATAGGATTCCTTTCAAGCCAAACGTGCGGGCCTTCCTTGTGGGAAGGCCCGCAGACATTCGCCTTGATCAAGCTGATTAACTGTCAATATATTGGAATAAAAAAAATGTCAATATCTAATATCAAATGTTTGGACAAATTCAAGCATAATTATTCGAAAATTCTTGAAAAAGACAACCGTTACGGTATAATATTTACAAGTTTAAAGATGGTCCCTATTGCAATAATACAATAACCTTCGACGGTTCATTGAACCCCATACTTTTTTGCATCTTGTCTAAGGTAACAACCGGAGGGATGTTTTAATGACAAAAAAACCGATCTGTAAAAATATAACACCCGAATTTACCCCAAAAGATAAAATAAATAAAAAGCGTGACGAACGTCAGGCGGTATTACATGGGAGAGGCTTGCGACTGGAAGCAATCGTGGAAGCTTTTGACGGACTCATATATTTATGTTCCCAAGACTACCGCGTCGAATTTATGAACGAACATTATATCAAACAGCTCGGTTATGATGCTACCGATCAAATATGTTACAAATCCTTGCAAAATCGTGATTCTATTTGTCCATGGTGCCTGAACGACCGGATATTTAAGGGGGAAACCGTCCGGTGTGAAGTCTTGACCCCAAGGAAGAAATGGTATTATGTAGTCAGTACGCCCATATACCATTCGGATGGATCTATTTCCAAGCTGGCCATGATTATGGATATCTCCGACCGAAAACAGGCGGAACAATCCTTGAAACAAAAAATAGAAGAGCAGGAATTACTTCTGGATAATATACAAACTCAAATCTGGTATTTAGCAAATTCAAAAACATATGGCGCGGTGAATAAAGCCCATGCAGAATTTTTAAACTTAGAAAAAAAAGACATAGAATACAAGTCTCTTCACGATATTCTGAATAAAGAGGAAGCCGAAATTTTAATCGCCGACAACGTAAAGGTGTTTGATGAAAAAATAAAGAGTTACACTGAAGAGTGGGTTATTAACGGAAGAGGAGAAAAACGATTATTATCGATAGTTAAAACCCCAAAGCTGGACGACAAGGGAAATGTTGAATACGTTGTTTGTTCCGGAGAAGATATCACCGACTACCGGAATTCGGAAGAATCTCTTCGTCAGAGTAAAAAGCGCCTTGATCTGGCCATGGAGGCAACCAGCGATGCATTATGGGATTTGGACCTGGTAACGAATAAAGCGTTTTTCAATTCCTGTTTTTATACCATGCTCGGCTATACCCCCTATGAGATTCCACAGAGTTTCGACACATGGAAAAGCCTGATCCACCCTGAAGATAAGGAATCGGCAATCGACAAAATTAACGAATATGCTAAAAAAAATTCCGGTTCATTTGAAATCGAATACCGTTTAAAAACAAATCAGGGAGGGTGGCGATGGATTATGGCAAGAGGTAAGATTGTTGATCGGAATGAAAACGGTAGGCCTGCCCGGATTGTCGGAACCCATGTGGATATTACCGAGCGTAAGCTGAATGAGGAGAATTTGCGAATCAGCGAGGCCCGTCTGCGTGAGGAGAACTTGCGACTGAGAGCTTCTTTTAGAGGGTCTACGCAGTTCGGCAGCATTATTGGAAAAAGCAAAAAAATGCATGATGTCTATGAGACTATTTTAAAAGCCGCCCAATCCAATGCCAATGTAATTATTTACGGGGAATCCGGTACCGGCAAGGAGCTGGTGGCTCAGACCATCCATGATTTGAGCAATCGTGGCGGCAAGAATTTTGTGACCGTTAATTGCGGCGCCATTCCGGAAAACCTGACTGAAAGTGAGTTTTTCGGATATAAAAAAGGGGCGTTTACCGGAGCGGATATTGATAAACCCGGTTATCTGGATATTGCCGATGGCGGCACATTATTTATGGATGAAGTGGCCGAACTCGACCTTAATATGCAGGTAAAACTGTTGCGAGCAATTGAAGGGGGAGGATATACACCCATAGGAAGCAGAAAAATCAAAAAACCGAACATTCGTATTATTTCAGCAACCAACAAGAATTTAAAAGATTGTGTGCAAAAAGGCGACGTGCGCGAGGATTTTTACTATCGAATACATATCATTCCCATCACCATTCCGCCATTGAGAGAACGTAAGGAGGATATTTCTCTGCTGCTCTATCATTTTTTACATACCTATTGCGATGAGGATAATATCCCCTCGATTCCCGAGCCTATAATTAAATCCATGCAAAGCTACGATTGGCCGGGTAACGTCCGGGAACTCCAGAACGTAATACACCGCTACATCACTTTGAAGGAAGTTGATTTTTTGAACATATCGCAATCCAAACCGGCCGAGCCAAAAACTACGGCGGAAAAATTAATCCTTCACAATAACGATAATCTTAAATTACATACCGCAAAGGAAAGTTTCGAGAAAAAATATATCGAAAAACTGCTGCATGAACACCACTGGCATAAATCCAAAGTTGCATCGATTCTGGGCATCAACCGCAGGACACTGTTCAGAAAGATTAAAACGTACAAAATTTAATGGTCCCATATCGGGCTTTTTTTGTCCCATAACCAATATTGCCCACACTATCAGCAGGTAATGCTCTGTTTTTATTTTTTTGGGACATTTTTACCTCTATACCAAAAAGCCATATACATATTAAAATTGTCTGATAATGCTATAATATCTCTTTATTTCAATTAATTAGACATCCTGCAGTCTTATATGGCACACTTTTTGCTTTTCTATAATGCGATAAAAAAATCTGATCAGACGATGTAAAAATTACTGTAACTAATCGAGGTTATATATGAATTAAACGGTTAGCGAGGTGAGTCAATGGAAACCAAGGCAAGTTTTGATTTAGGCAGGATGCGGCTTTCGGGCAATCAGGCCATCGCCCGGGGAGTCTTAGAGGCGGGTGTGCGAGTGACCACGGGGTATCCCGGAGCACCCATTTCGGACCTCCAGGGGAGCTTCGAACAACTGGCGGGGAATATTCCCAAGACAAACCCTTTTACCATCAAGGTGGGTGAAATGTTGGGTCAAACAGGCTACCAGCTTGCCGCGCACTGGGGAACGACCACCAACGAAGACAACGCAGCGGCGCTGGCACTGGGAGCTGTAGTATGTAAAGGGGATTTTAAAAAGCGGGAGTTCCTGACAGAAGAAGAATGGGACCTGGTTTATGGCGATACGGTCTTTGCCCAAGACGAAGAAAAGCGAATTCCCGTAGGCTCCCGAGTCCTGTGTTCCTTTAAGCATCTGGGCGCAAATACTGCAGCGGATGCGCTTCGGGTTGCGGTTAATGTTGTTCCCTATACCGGCGGTCTGGGTATTGCCTCAGGGGATGACCGTCAGGGGACATCCTCACAAACCATGCAGGACAATAAGGTCCTTTTCGGATTTCATTTTAGAATTCCCACGATAGAGCTTCACTCCCCCAGCACCGCCCACACAACCGTAAAGAACTGCTATCGCCTCTTCGAGGAATTAGGGGTTCCGTTTGCGGTAATCATGAATTATAATCTTTCCTACCGTGAAGTTTCCGTGGACCCGGTGGTGGAGTTGGATATGGAGGCAAATCATCGTCGCAAGAGCTTCACAAAGGACCCCAAACATTTGGTCACCATCGGCCCCCATATCCGGCCCAGAGAAAAAAAATTTCATTCAAAACTCATTCCCCTGTTCAAGCAAAAACTTATGGAAAACTTCGAGTTGCTGGGGAACCGGGTAACGGATTACGGAGACAATCCCAGAGCCATTCTGGTAGTGAACGGCCCCTTCATGGAGGACTTTCGTCTGGTGGATGACGATTCGGCCCTGAAGGACCGTCTTTTAAACCAATACGGGGATGTTGTCGTTATAGAGAGTAACCTTGTGTTTCCCCAACCGGGCGCTCTTTATAAGGATCTGATTTCAAAGCACCCTATCGAAAAGATCTATGTATTCGAGGAAGGTTACGGTCGGGTAATATACCTTCAACTCCTGGATATAGTCAACCGGCGGGAACTTAATGTAAAAGTGTTGGACCGCGGCATTCCTTACGAGCCCAGGATATACGAACGGTTTTCCTATATCGATCATATTTTGAATGGTTAAAGGAGGTACCAACATGGCTTCTCAACAAAACCTTGCTCCAAAAGACAAAGCAGCGGATGAGATAACCTACCTGCGACCGGTTTCAAATTGCTCCGGCTGCGGGGATACCAAGGTTTCCTGGTCCGTGCATGAGGGCATGCGGCGGTTTAATCGACAGCTGAAACTCAAAGGCAAAGACAGATACGAACTCATCTATGCGGCGGACAGAGGATGCGGCAATCTTCAGGGGTATCACGCTTACGGCATAGTGGATGCAATCTTCTGTATGGGATCCGGCGCCATCGTCGGTGACGGAATCAAGGAGTCTTGTTCCGAAAAACAGATTGTAGTGACCGCCTCCGGAGACGGTGCCTATAATTTTAATATCAGCGGAATCAAGTTTGCCGCCAAAAACAAAAAATTCGGTGCCATTAACATTATCTACAATAACTATAACATCCGGATGACCGGCGGACAGATTCCCCTGGAGGTGGATTTTGACAAGGAGGGTTCGGCCCTGGGCTTTGAGGTAATGCATATAAACCCATACCGTGTGGATGACAACGCCGAGCTCTTCAAGGAGCTTTACCACCGGTACTTGAACAAAGAAAAAATAATGGTGGTGGCAGACGGGGTCTGTGTGCTGGACATGGGAAAAACTGCCAAGGACTTGGGTATCCGAATGGGTCATTTTGTGAGGTCCGATGAGTGCCTGGATCTTAAGTTTGCCAAAGAAAGAGAGCGGGTGGCCCGGGAAGAGCCTGAAAAACTCAAGGATATGCCCAAGTTCAAGTGCCGGCTTTGCGGCATCGGGCTCAGATGTCATGCACTGCTTGACAACGACCCCAGCAAATGCGTCGGCTGCGGGGCGTGTATCCAGTTTCCCTGTCCGGTTGACGCACTGAGTTTCGAAGGTCCAAGCTTTTCGATCTCAACCAACATAACCGAACTTAAAAAGACTTAGGAGGAAGTCATGGCTAAAGAAAAACAGCTAACCATAACCAATCCATCCATCGGCGGTTCCGGCTACCTCACTTTGTCGAACATACAGGCGGACGCAGCCATTGAAGCAGGTTTTCATGCAGCCATTCACCAGTGCCGGGGTCTAGCCCAGGCCGGCGGCCCACTTTGCGTGGATGTGATGATCCGTGAACATGAAGTCAAGGGGTCCGTGTCCAATTGTGTGGACTATGTCAAC
Source organism: uncultured Desulfobacteraceae bacterium (assembly GCA_964410925.1). Lineage (GTDB taxonomy): Bacteria > Desulfobacterota > Desulfobacteria > Desulfobacterales > UBA11574 > S5133MH16. The sequence continues at coordinate 16,691 of CAYPIW010000156.1, read as the reverse complement.
GGGTTTGATCTTTCCGAGGCCTGGCGAGCCGTCTATTCGTCAGGCGATTTTGAAAAATCTTTTCCCAGGGGACTCACGGTCGTGGCCGATTTTTATGTGGATGAGCCGATTTTGGTTACCGCCAGCCGAAAAGGCCCGAGGTATCTCACTCGAGATGAGTATCTCAAAAGGTTTGAGGAAGTCATCGACCAAGGCCATGACCTGAGGCTCATATTCTTTGATTTTAAGAAACATAAGTTTCTGACCATTATGAAGGGCCCATTCTCATTGGGAGTTATCGCGGCAGATCTTGACATGAGAAAAGACGATCGATTCATAACCCTGCCCAAAAAGGCCGCCATACAGGGAATACTTAATAACGTACCTCAAAAGAAAGATCCCGCCGCCAACGCCAAGGTAATGAGACTCAATCAGAACGTTTTTGAAACCGGATACGCAGCCAGGGAACAGTATACCGGATCTCCAAACGAGAGAATCATACTGATTTAACAACATATGATTATTACAACAAAATATTGAGGGAGGTATTGATATCGCTATCAAAAAATTGTAAGACCGGTAAATTTATATGCACAACATGAAAATTAACAACAATATATTGTAGTATTTTTTTGCTTGACATACAAAATATAAAAATTGTAGTTTAAGGTTTCATTTTTTTCTTTATACAGACATCGGAAAGTAATCAACCAACGAAAATGGAATCTATAATGGATAAGAAAACAACCCTGCAGCTGTTATCAATAGGACTTGTTAAATTTTTATTCATTTCCATATTCATTGTCGGGGTGTCTGTTGTCTCCACATACACTAGCCGTAAGCCTGACGGAACCCTCGATAAAATTTCGGCGATTTCAAAAATAGCGAACGAGCGAACTCTGTCAAAAGAATACGATTATTCCAAAATGCAATCCGGTTTAGCATCCATTGGCCGTAAAAAAGCCGAACGTCTCTTACATACTATTGTCATTCAAGCAGCCAGCCGCCACCAGGTTGACCCTGCCCTTGTAAAGGCCATCATTATGGCGGAGTCCGGATATAACACCCGGGCAATTTCCCAAAAAGGTGCAAAAGGTCTTATGCAGCTTATGCCGGCAACCGCCCAGGACCTGGGTGTAGAGGACATTTTCAACCCCAAACAAAACATAAGCGGCGGGGTACGGTATTTCAAACAACTGGTTACCCAATTCGACGGGGACGTGGAACTGGCGCTTGCCGCGTACAATGCCGGTAGCAGAAACGTAAGGGATTATCAAGGAATTCCGCCCTTTAAATCAACTCAGTACTATATCAAAAAGGTCTTTAAGTATTATCGAATTTACAAGAACCAGATGACCGGTAAAATGGACAGCGTTTAACCGGATTTTTGGCTGACCTTCATTTTCATAAATTTGATTGTAATATTTTTTTATAGATGCAAACCTTCCTTGCCCCCGATCGGACTGAAACGGGTATATGTACTAAGCCAATGATTTTTTTGCATGGTCACGCCACCATGTTGGACTTTCAAGATTCAGCCCTTGCCGTTTAATACCATCGATTAAAGAGGGTTCAATGTTGTCGCACCGCCATTTACGGCCTGTTTTGAACCTTTTTCTGAAACCTCTCATTTAACGTGTCGTTCATGCGGATTTGACTCATAATGCTGTTGTACGTTCCAAAATCAAGCCCGGCGTTTTCGGCAGCTTGGACGATCCTTTTGTTTGTCTCCAACTGCAACCGCTGCCTTTCGTTCGGATCTTGAGTTTGCTGAACGGACCGCTCCAGTTCCTGGTTGATCTCTTGAATTTCCGCGAATGCTGCGGCGGCTTTTTCCAGTTCCGCATCGCTGATCCATACCTGCGACCCGGCGCCGCCGGGCTTGCCCGGTGCCTGTTCCGGCTTTCCTGATCGCGTTGACGGCAACTGCGTGGTGGGTTGATCAATATCTTGACCAGAATCGCATCCCGTGGTGCTCGTACCTAACATAACAGCCAGAATCATCGTGGCGATCAATCGAAATGAAGATTTCATGGTATTAATACCTCCTTACTTACTCTGCGTCTTTTCTACTTTTTCAAGGAACTTCTCTCTGGTGTCTTCGTTCTCTTGGACTTTCATTATAATACGGCTGTATTCTTGGATCTCAAGGCCGGTATTTTTAACGGCGGAGACCATTTTTTTGTTTGCAGCTTTCTGGAGTTCCAGTCTTTTGCTCTTGTCTTCAACTCCTTGTATGGCCTGTTGAAACTCGTGGCTGATTTTTGTAACGTTTGCATAGGCTTCAGCGACCTTTTCCAGTTCCGCATCGCTGACCTGCAGTTGCGTCCCAGTTGTACCCGGGGGGCTCTGCTGCTGTCGAGTGTCTTGAGCCATGGCTGGAAAAGTCATAAAGAACAAAAAACACATTATGGAAGCCATGGACAAAAAACGATTATTTACAAACATTTTCATTTTTACTCTCCTTTCATTCTAACGATTTTTTTTTGTGGTTCTCTCAATCGATACGGGATTGACGTTTCAATCGGCCCGAAGCTTAGTCAGGTTTTAAAGCATGACCCATGCCAAAAAATGCCAAAAAAAAATTTGTGTATATCTTATTGAAATTCAATAGAAAAATTTAACACACCTTTAGGATACTGCCCGACAAGGAGGTGCGGGGAGTTGTGTCTAAATGATACATGTGTTATGTAGGTGTGTCATAAGGAGAGATTGTCAACAACTTCTTCCCTGGAGGTTTAGATGAAAAGCTTTAATCTGTTTCCAACGTCTATGAGCTTCCGAGTGGTCCTGCTAATTTATGTGGTGGCACCATTGATACCTGCTGTGGGGCTTTTCGGATACCTGTCGCTCAGTGTCATAGAAAAACAGGTAGAAAAGCAGATGCAAAAAGACCTGGAACTTGTCGCGCGGGCGGTGCAGCTTCCCTTGAGCTATGCCCTGGAAAAGGAGCGGATGGGAAGCATCCGGCAGGCATTGGAATCCGTTTTTGCCATCGGCAGAGTTTACAGCGGCTATGTTTACAATAAAAAGGGCAAAGAGATCGTCAGGCTCGGCCAAGCCGAACCGGAACCCGAAAGAGACCGGCTGATCCAATTGGCCGCAGATGGAAAAAGGCGGGGTGAATACAGTCGGATCGCCGACCGACAGGTATTCTCGTACTTCGTTCCCCTCATCCACACGGGAGGCCAAATCAACGGGTTGCTGCAACTCACCCGGAAAAAAAGTGAGTTCAGTAAAAACCTTCAGTCCATCAGGATCAAGGGCGCTTTGATCCTCGGGGTGCTTCTGGTGCTGCTTTCAGTTGTAGTCCTGTACGGCCATCACCGTGCCCTTGGCATACACCTTGGCCGGCTGAATTCCAGCATGTCCAGGATCGCACGGGGAGAACGCAAACACCGGTTCAAGTTTCGCGGACCAAAGGAGATTTCCAGAATAGGGGAAACCTTCAATCACATGCTCAACAGCATTGATAACGCCGAACGAACGATTATGGAGCACCGAAAAAAGCGCGACAAGCTGGAAAAGGAGCTTCGTCATACCGAAAAGCTGGCTGCCATCGGAAGACTTGCCGCAGGCACTGCACACGAACTAGGCACGCCGTTGAGTGTCATCAGCGGCAGGGCTCAGCGTGCGCTTCGTGACAAAGGCCTTCCGGACGGACAGCGGCAAGCGCTGGCTGCCATTCGCGAAGAAGTCGTTCGGATGGAACACATCATCAAACAGTTGCTTGATTTCAGCCGTCGCAATCCGCTTCGTTGTACGGCAGCCAACCCGGAACGCCTGGCTGCATCAACCGTTTCGACCGTCCAAGAAGAGGCGGAGAAGAATGGTACCAGTATCAATTTCAAGGGGCCCGAAAACGAAGCACCGATCAGGTTGGACACCATGAGAGTTCAGCAGGCATTGATCAACCTGTTGCGCAATGCCATCCAGTGTGTCCCCGGCGGTAAAGTTCGCCTCACATGGAAGCAAGACGACCAAGGGGTACTCTTTTGCGTTGACGATGACGGCCCCGGCGTTCCGCCGGAAAACCGTTTAAAGATTTTCGAACCGTTTTATACCACCAAATCTGTGGGCAAGGGGACCGGGCTCGGTTTGTCCGTGGTGCATGCCGTCGCGAAAGCGCACGGCGGGAAGGTGGAAGTGCGCAATAACGAGATGGGCGGTGCTTCTTTTCAGTTTCTGGTGCCGCCCCAGTCAGATGATCAGAGGGAGGATGACTGATGGCCAAAGCGGATACACCAAGCGGGTTGGTATGGATCATAGAAGATGACAAGGCCCTCGGAACCTTGCTGCTCGAAGAAGTGCGAGACGCCGGCCTAGAGGGCTATTGGAAAGCCTCCGCCGAAGAAGCGCTTCAGACCATGGCACAGAAATGGCCCGACCTGATTGTGTGCGACCTGAGGCTTCCGGGAATGGACGGCCTGACCTTTCTCAGGAAAATCCTTGGTAACGCGCCGGACCTTCCCCCCGGCTTTCTCATGATCACTGCTTTCGGAACTATTCCAAGGGCCGTGGAAGCCTTGAAGGCAGGAGCGGATGACTTTCTAACCAAACCTCTAGACTTGGAACACTTCATGCTGAGCGTAAAGCGGGTCCTGGAAAGGAAACGCCTCAAGGAAATGGTCAATCAGATGCGAGGGCTTCTTTCTTCGGGAAGCTTCCATGGCATGTACGGAAAAAGTATGGCTATGAGTCTTCTTTTTGAGCAGATCCGGCAGGTGGCAAAGTCCCATGGGCCAGTGTTGATTCTCGGTGAAAGCGGAACAGGCAAAGAGTTGGTAGCCAAGGCGATTCACAAGGAAAGCGCCCGTGTTGGCGGCCCTTTCCTGCCTGTAAATTGTGCAGGGATTCCGGAACACCTAATGGAAAGCGAGTTTTTCGGCCATGCAGAGGGATCGTTCACCGGCGCCAGCAAAAGTCGCCAGGGACTCTTTGCCGAGGCTGAAAGCGGTTCTCTGCTCCTGGACGAGATTTCTGAGATGCCGCTCTCCCTTCAGGCAAAGCTCTTGCGAATTCTCCAGGATGGAAACCTCAGACGTGTGGGAGAAAACCGTGAACATCAGGTGGATGTGAGAGTGCTGGCCGCTACCCACCGGGATATTGACGAAGAGGTCCGCCTGGGCCACTTCCGGGAAGACCTGTTCTTCCGCCTGGAGGCACTCACTCTCCGCGTTCCGCCGCTAAGGGAACGAGGCGAGGATATCGAATTACTCGCCGCCAGATTCATGCAGCAGTTTGCGTTGGCATTGGACAAGAAGATTAAAGGATTCAACGGTCAGGCCATAGAATTGCTCACCCGATATCCCTTTCCAGGAAACGTTCGCGAACTCAGTAACGCGGTGGAGCGAGCAGTGACTTTCGCCACGGAAACCTGGATTCGCGTGGAGCACCTGCCGGCCAGAATCCGTAATTATCGATCCGGTGTTGGGGACACCTCAAGCGATATCCATGGTTTGACAGCGGAATACGAAAAGCTTTTGCCGCTTGCGGAAATGGAGCGGCGGTACATTCGTCACGTGCTGAAAAAAGTGGATGGAAACAAGCGTCGGGCCGCAGCCATTTTGGGAATCGGCCGGAAGACACTCTATAGAAGACTCGAAGTTCTGGTCAAACCTTGAACTGTGAATAGCGCTTAATGGAAACTTGGAGGAGGGGCATATGTTTTTACAAAACCGGACGGACGTATCTATACGAAAGACGATAGATTTATTCTGTTTTTTAAAGCGCATTATAACAATATTCATAACAATTTCGTAATTCACTTCAAAAAAAATAGCCGATTTCAGCATAGGCCAAAATTGGCTAACTCATTGTTTTTATGGCGGAGAGAGAGGGATTCGAACCCTCGGTGCAGCTTTCACCACACACTCGCTTAGCAGGCGAGCGCCTTCAGCCGACTCGGCCATCTCTCCGATTATATATTTGGTACCCATCCATAAATGGCGGAGGGAGTAGGATTCGAACCCACGGAGCTGTTACACTCAACGGTTTTCAAGACCGCCGCTTTCGACCACTCAGCCATCCCTCCGTGCAACTTGAATTTTTAATTATCATTTTACGTATTACAGGTCAATATTTTTATTATTGTTAGTTGACATGCCCTGTTTTTTATGATTTCCGACAAAATATTAGTTCCATGGTACGCGTATTCTTAAATACGATTACGTATAATATCTGGTTTATCCATTTAATTTCAAAGTTTAAAGTGCCTAAAGTGATCTAAAGTGCCTAAAGTTAAGGAATTCTACCTTTTTTTAAATTGGCTTCGCCGCAGGCGGATTCCATAACTTTAGCTCACTTTCAACTTTTGTTCACTTCAAACTCTTGCAGCGATTCTTCAGGCAGAACCAGAGAACTCTGACCCCCGCAATGCGGGACAGGCATGGCCCAAAGGACCAGGTTTTTCAGGACAAAATAAATATATCTTTGGTGTCTTTGTGGCGAATATTTTCGGTTCCGCCTTGTCCGGGTTAGGCACCAACTGCTTGATGATTCCGAGCTTTTGCAAATTGATCAAAAATTAATTGTATAAGGAAAAACAACAATGAAGCAAAAATATTTAATTTTAAAAAACGATGAAAAAACCAGGCTTATCATAAGAGAATTTGCCGAGTTGGATAAAGACATGTTCACATTTCTCTGTGAAGAGACATTTGACGATGAGTCTGTAAAATCAGCAATTGCCATAGGAGAAGATGCCCTTATCGCAACTTTGAGAACAAAAAATCTGTTTCCGATCGGTGTTTACGCAAAAGAACTCGCTTCAGCAGTTACAAAAATGTATGAATCCGGAAATGATCAATCCGTTGAACTGATTTTTGATGACCATGACCTTATGAAGAAAGAACAGGAAGAGCCCTTGCTCGACGCTGACATTGAAGACGAAGTTGTCGAAATTGATGAACTGCTTGATGAAGATCCTCCTTTATCGGATTATGCTGATAAAGACGAAATGGAAAACATTGCGTATTCACTAAAAATTGATAATGACTCAGAGAATGACGAAGATAATGATTAGCCCGAATTTTCACAAAACCATTTTTTGATCGATAGTTAGTTTTCATCCATAACCTAAAAACTGACCTTTAAAAAATATTTCAGGATGTTAGCGGATTTCAAGACCAAGTATGGTGAAAATTTCAACCGCCCTTCAGATCACAGCAACGGCGGGAAGATGCCTCACCATGTGGTTACGGATCTCATGCTGCCCATATATGACAATTCCATACCTATTAATCTGCCAGTGGGAAATTATCTCAAAACCTTCCTTTTAATCTTTTTCCTATTTTCATTTACTGGGTGCGGGTTTCAAAAACAAGTCTGCTTCTCGGGTAAAACCATGGGCACAACTTATCATATTACCGTTGTCACCGGGTTTTTAAAAAACACAAAAACACTCAAAGATAAAATCGACATGAGGCTTGACGAGATCAACAACAGTATGTCCACCTACAGAAAAGACAGTGAAATAACCCGGTTTAATTCATTAAAGCACGCCGGAAAAAAGTTTTACATATCAGACGATTTTTTTAATGTCATGACGGTTGCAAAAACCGTGTATACACTGACAGGCGGAGCATGGGACGGCACTGTCAAGCCCCTTGAAAATCTTTGGGGATTCGGCGATTCCGGCAATAAAAATAAAATTCCTTCAAAAACAGTAATCGAAACGCTTTTACCTGACATCGGATTCAATAATATTGAGATTTTAACCAGCCACCATCTTATTAAGAAAGTAGCGTCCATATCGCTCGATCTTGCTTCAATTGCAAAAGGTTACGGCGTTGATCAGGTGGCGACGCTTATCAGAACAAATGGAATAAAGAATTTTATAGTGGAAATCGGGGGCGAAGTTTTTGCGGCAGGTTTCCGAAAAGACGGCAGAAAATGGAAAATCGGTATCAACAGGCCCGAGAAAAATGCACCTTTTGATCAGGTGTATAAGGTTGTCTACCTGCAAGACAAAGGCTTTGCAACAAGCGGCGATTACAGGAATTGTTTCGAAAGTGAAGGAAAACGCTTTTGCCACATACTCGACCCAAGAAATGGATATCCGATAACCAACGGGGTTGTGAGCGTTTCAATTGTGTCGGATACTTGTATACTTGCAGACGGGCTGGCCACTGCGGTTATGGTTCTGGGTCATAAAAAAGGTCTTGAAGTGGTGAACACCCTTAACAACACGGAATGTTTAATCGTTGTCCAGGCAGATGACGGAACCTTGACCGATTACTATTCAAAAGGATTTATATCCCAAAACACCGGATAACTTATAGCTCGAAAATTCATTGACATAAAAATACGGGTACTGTAGTTTTTAAAAAAATATTATTTTCAAATGGAAAGGTGAATCGCGTGGAAATTGTAGTATTGTTGAAACAGGTTCCGGCAACAGAGTCGTTAATCCGGATCGCTGACGACGGCGTATCCATAAAGACTGATGACATCAAGTGGGTCATTAACCCTTATGACGAATTTGCGGTTGAAGAAGCACTTCAAATAAAGGAGGCTCACGGAGGTTCGGTTACCATCATTTCCGTGGGACCGGAGAAAACGACCGAAGCCATAAGAACCGCCCTTGCAATGGGCGCGGACAAGGGGATACTGATCAATGATCCGGCCGCTGCGCGTTGGGATGGTTTAAGCACCGCACGAATTCTGGCGGCGGTGTTGAAGCAAACCCCTTTTGACCTTATAATCGCCGGTCAGCGGGCTGTTGATGATGATAATTTTCAGATAGGGCCGGCCGTAGCAGAATTTTTAAGCGTTCCAAATATTTCCATGGTTGTCAAGCAAGAAATCATTGACTCTAAGATCAGATGCCATAAGACAATTGACGGCGGAACCGTCATTTTGGAGGCGCCGCTGCCTGTTCTTTTTACTACCCAGCGCGGACTGAACGAGCCTCGCTATACTTCTCTCCCGGGAATCATGAAAGCAAAAAAGAAACCCATCGATATTAAAACCATCGCAGACGTTGGACTTGACGCTGACCGGATCGGAAAACCGCTGACAAGAATCGTGGCAATGCAAACTCCTCCGGAGCGAAAAGGCGGAAAGATGATAACCGGCGATTCTGCACAGGCAAAGTCTGTGGAACTTGTCAGAATCTTGCATAATGAGGCTAAGGTCATTTAAGGAGATAAATATGTCACAAGGTGTACTGGCAATAGCAGAACAGGTAGAGGGAGTTTTCAGAAAAGTCACTTACGAAGCATTAAGCGAGGGCAGACGCATCGCTGACCGTCTGAATTGTGATCTTACCGCCCTGGTTTTAGGGGCAGAAATAGAAAATATTGCAAAAGAGCTCAATCAATTCGGAGCCGATAGAATTATTATTGCCCAAAGCCCTATTCTTTCCGAATACCTGACCGATGCGTATACCACTGTAATTGCAAATTGCATAACCAAAGAAAATCCGGCTGTAGTTATTCTGGGTGCATCCACCCAGGGCAAGGACTTGTCTGCTCGTCTTAGCGCTCGGCTGAATGCCCCTCTTGCTATGGATTGCATAGCGATTCGTTTCGAGGAAAATAATCTCATGGCAACACGTCCGATGTACGGCGGCAAAATTCTGGCAGACATAGCGCTGGACGGAAATCCGAAAATTTTGGCAATCCGGCCCAACGCAATGACCATTTCAAAGGCTGACAGAGCCGGATCCATTGAAAAGCTTGATACGGATATCGGTAACACCGTGCTGCAATTTATTGAAAAAAGCATCGACACCGGCAAGGTTGAACTCACTGAGGCGGATACGGTTGTATCCGGCGGCAGGGGAATGGGAGGAGCCGATTTTACGGTCATAGAAGAACTGGCTCAACTGCTCGATGGTGCCGTGGGGGCATCACGATCTGCGGTAGATGAAGGCTGGCGGCCCACTTCGGACCAGGTTGGGCAAACCGGGAAAGTGGTTTCCCCAAATCTTTACATCGCCTGCGGGATATCCGGTGCCATTCAACACCTTGCCGGAATGTCTTCATCCAAAGTTGTTGTGGCCATAAACAAGGACCCGGAAGCCCCTATTTTTTCCAAAGCGGATTACGGCATTGAAGGCGATCTTTTTGAAATTATGCCGTTAATTACAGAGGAAATAAAGAAATTAAAAGGCTGAATCCAAAAAATGTCTCGGGTTCAGGATCCGGGTCTAAAAAATAGATGTATCACCCGAACAAAAAATTTATTTTTATGCGCTTAAAGGCTACCGAACACCTCCGGGAGCCTTTTAACGTTTAACCGGATTAATGACCCTATTCCATATACGATAGTAATGAAACTGCACCTGGTAAGTTTAGGCTGTGCTAAAAATCTTGTTGACAGTGAAGTCATGCTGGCTCGGCTCGTAAACGCCGGCTGGACCAGCACCCGGGAGCCCGAAGAAGCCGAAATCATAATCGTCAATACATGCAGCTTTATCGAATCTGCCATAAACGAATCTATCGACACCATCCTTTCTCTGGCAACGTATAAACATAATGGGTTCTGCCGTCGTCTTATCGTGACCGGATGCCTGCCTGAACGTTTCAGGGAAAAAATCATCACTGCTATTCCTGAGGTTGACTTCTTCCTGGGAACCGGCGCCTTTGATAAAATCGTAGAAGCTGTGGACGGATCTTTGAATGCTGTCAGATGCTTTTTGCCGGACCCCAACCTGACAGGCGTTCAGCAGCAAGTCCCAAGAATACAGAGTTCTTCTCATATGGCTTATTTAAAAATTGCGGAAGGATGCAGTCGGCACTGTACCTATTGTATTATCCCAAAACTTCGTGGAAGGCAAAAAAGCCGCCCCCTTGAAGATATTATTGCTGAAGCGCGTTGCCTGATCTCATCGGGCGTAAAGGAACTCGTTTTGGTTGCACAGGATACCACATCTTATGGTATGGATCTGTGCCCGCCCGTCCCTCTCAGCCGCTTGATCGAGAATCTATCTGAAATATCCGAAAGAATATGGATCAGGCTGTTGTATGGACATCCGGAATCCATAGAAGATTCTGCTATCAAAACTATTTCCAACCACCCAAACATATGTTCTTATTTTGACATTCCCATTCAGCATTCAAGCGACGGTGTTTTAAAAAAAATGGGGCGCAATTATACATCTGCCAACCTTCGCAGACTTTTTGATAAAATCCGGTCATCTGTCTCTGATGCGGCCTTAAGGACAACCGCAATCGTCGGTTTTCCGGGAGAAACGGATAAGGATTTTGAAGAACTCCTATCCTTTGTGAAGGATATATGTTTCGATCACCTGGGAGTCTTCATATATTCTGATTTCAAAGACCTCAGTTCTCACACCCTCTCCGACCATATTCCGGAACCTGTGGCCAGGGATCGGCATGACACTCTCATGTCCTGCCAGTCGAAAATATCCTTGAACAATAACCAAAAGCATATCGGCAGGATTTATGATGTTCTCGTGGAAAATACCACGAAAAAAAATCTTTTCAACGGTCGCACATTTTTTCAGGCCCCGGACGTGGACGGCATTACCTATATTCATTCCGGGCAGTTGGAAATCGGGTCATTTGTCGAGGTAAGAGTTGCGGATGCACTTGAATATGATCTTACAGGAGAAATTGTATGAGCGACCTGAAGCATCAGATCCTTGCTTTGGTTAAAGATGACCTTTCCGCGATTGAAACCGCCCTGGAAGAAAATCTAAATCCACATTTAGACCTGGTGTCCCAAATCGCCAGGCATATATTGTTCAGCGGAGGCAAGCGCTTAAGACCTTTGCTTATGGTCCTTTCAGCCAGGATTTGCGGGTACACCGGAAATTATGACAAAACATTCTCGACTATTTTTGAATACTTGCATGCCGCCACCCTGTTGCACGATGACTTTGTGGATCAGGCAACATTGCGGAGAGGCAAGCCCGTAGCCCATTCGATATGGGGCAATGCCGGCGCCGTCCTTGTTGGAGATTTTCTCCTCGCCCGCTCGCTTTCCATCGCCGCTCAAACAGAATTGCCTGATGTTATCCGGATCGTCGCAGAAATTACAGAAAACATGTCCCAAGGCGAAATTCATCAACTTATGAGAAAAGGAAGTTTAGACCTCACCGAAGAAGAGTACATGGAAGTCATACGGAGAAAGACCGCTGTTCTTTTTCAAGGCACCTGCCGTGTAAGTGCCCTGATCTCAGACGCCCCGAAAGAAAAGGAAACCTCTTTGTCGGATTACGGTTTCAACCTTGGAATCGCATTTCAGATGGTCGATGATCTTCTCGACTACACCCTGGATCCCGACATTCTTGGAAAAGGGGTTGGAGCAGATCTCAAAGAAGGAAAACTTACGCTTCCGGTCATATATTCCCTCAAGGCTGCGAATACAACGGACCGGATTCGAATGGAAAAAATAATAAAAGATAAACAGTTTTCTGTTAAGGACTTTGAAACATTAATCGCTTTGATGAAAAAATACGGCGGGCAAAATTATACTGAAACTCTGGCAAGAAAATATGTCAAAAATGCAAAGGACGCACTGAGAGTCTTTAGCCATTCAAAAACCAAAGAGATTCTTTTAATGATTGCCGATTATACTCTGAGCCGCAACCTGTAATTTACGTTAACGTCAAACATCCCCGGAGGAAATGAAAAACATATGTCTGTATTTTCTAAAACCTTCATCCCGTTTGTTTTTGCAGTATTTTTCTGTTTACATGTGCTTTATCCGCGTGCTGTTGTTCAGGCCGAAAATCAAATTCCCACAAAAACTGTTGTGGTGACCGGCACAGGTAAAATACATCAAAAGGACTCCGCCAGAGCAAGAGAAGAGGCAATCGTCGACAGCCTTGTTTCAGCAGTAAATCGAGTGGCAGTGGAAATTTTTCCTTTAGAATCACTGGTTCGAAACTTTCAGGCGTTTAACGAAATGATTTATGGTAACACCAACAAATTCATCCAGGATTACAAAGTACTGGCGGAGGTTCCATCTGCGACTAATTACAGAGTAATGGTGGAAGCAAGCGTTTCAATCAACACCTTGAAGAACCTCATGTCAAACGCGGGAATTTTACTTGAAGAAAAACCCCTGCCCAGAATTTTGATTTTAATTTCAGATCGGAATCTAAGCGACCGTCTGCCAAAATACTGGTGGGGACAGGAGAAATATTTTTCAGAATCTCCCTCGATAACCGCTCTGGTTAAACCCATTAAAACAAAAGGATTCCCGATCATCGACCCCCGTATTATCCTTCAAAATACCCGGGTTGATCCCATATATGACACGCCTGACCTTAACAATACCGAAGCGGTTGCCCTCGGCCTCAATTCACAGGCAGGGGTGGTCATTGTCGGAAAGTCGGTTGCAAGTAGAGGCCCAAATATCAGGGGTAAACACCTAAGCTCTTTCAAAGGAATTGTATCCGCACGGGCAATTCGGACAGGTACGGGCTCAGAAATCGCAACCACCATGCAGGCTTCTGTAACCACCAACACTGATGAAATTGCCGGGGTCCGAGACGTGCTTTCAAGAGCCGGATCTCTTGCGGGTGAAGACCTTGCCTCTCAGATAGTTGCCGCCTGGCAGAAGCATGAGAAAAAATCCAACATTCTTGAAATCATAATTGAAGGTACCGGCGATACTGCAAACTTTGAAAAGCTGCGTCGTCTTATCAATAGTATATCGGGGGTGAAAAATCTTCAAATAAAGGAATTGAAGCCCGATGAAGCAACCATAAGGGTCGATTTTCAGGGAACTGCCAAAGAGCTTGCGGATGCTTTAATGCTCAACACCATCGAACCCATTGGCATTAATATTCACGAAGTATCTCAGGATCGCTTAAGAATTGAGCTGACGCCCGGTTAACGCTAAATAGAATCTATCTCTTACCAATATTTTCGAGATTGAACGGTTACCTGGTTAATGGAGAAATAAATCATTGAGCATAAATATTCCCAATATTTTAACCGTTATCCGGATATTACTTACCCCTCTTTTTGTAATATTCCTTCTAAGAGGTATGTTTTCATTTGCACTTCTGGTTTTTAGTATTGCAGCAATCAGTGACGCATTGGATGGCCTGCTGGCAAGGTATTTTAACCAATATAGCGTATTGGGCGCCTATCTTGATCCCATTGCGGATAAGCTGTTGTTAGTCTCTGCTTTTGTAAGTTTGGCCGTTCTTAAAATCATTCCCCCATGGTTGACGGTTATTGTAATCAGCCGTGACATCTTGATTGTAACCGGAATCTCCATTTTTGCAATTACGGATATCCATATCGAAATGAAACCGAGTCTTGTCAGTAAATGCACTACGGTTGCCCAGTTGTTCACCATCTTTTTAACTCTTCTTGATCCGCAAATTCCAGGCGCCCATACCATTAAATCATCACTGTTCTGGATTACGGCCGGGTTAACGATAACTTCCGGGCTTCACTATATTTATCTTGGATTAAACGTTCTCCAGAACACCTCCGGAAAAAATTAAACTCAACAATCAAAAATAAGAAGTTATAAAAAAACCTCCGAACACAATTCTCCAAACATACCGAGATTCTCGCAAATATGAATCCCGCCCGCCTTCATGGCCTCAATCTTTGCCTGAGCCGTACCGCTGCCGCCGCTTATGATTGCACCGGCATGCCCCATACGCCGGCCCGGCGGCGCGGTCAGTCCCGCAATAAATCCCACCACCGGTTTTGTCACCTGCTGTTTTATAAATTCCGATGCCTCCTCTTCAGCAGTTCCGCCGATTTCGCCAACCATAACGATGCCCGCGGTCTCCGGGTCTTTTTCAAAGGCATCCAGGCAGTCTGTAAAATTGGTGCCGCATACAGGGTCACCGCCTATACCTAAACAGGTGGTCTGCCCGATTCCTTGAAGGGTCAACTGGTGAACCACCTCGTACGTCAACGTTCCGGAACGGGATACAACCCCCACAGGGCCGCCGGGTTTGTGGATCGGGCCGGGCATGATACCGATCTTGCACTGGCCGGGCGTTATGATGCCCGGGCAGTTCGGACCGATAAGGCGCGAAGTTCTACCCGCCATGTAATTCTTGATTTTCATCATATCCATAACCGGAATCCCTTCGGTTATGGCAACGATGATATCCACACCCGCGTCTGCGGCCTCCATGATGGCGTCGGCCGCAAATGCAGAGGGGACAAAAATCATGCTGCAATTGGCGCCGGTCTGCGCCACGGCATCCTTAACCGTGTTAAATACCGGTATATCATCCATCTTCTGGCCGCCTTTGCCCGGAGTGACACCGGCAACCACCCGAGTGCCGTATGCTGCGCACTGGCGAGTGTGAAACTGTCCCTCTTTGCCGGTAATTCCCTGAACCAGCAGCCGTGTATTATTGTCAACAAATATACTCACTTTTCATTCCTCGCTTTTTGTCTTCCGTGCTCTGCCGTTAGTCGGCGACCAATTGTGCCACCTTGTTCGCCGCATCCCTCATATCCGAAGCAGTAATAAGATTAAGACCGGATTCAGCCAGAATTTTTCGACCTTGTTCTACATTGGTCCCTTCCATCCGGATCACCACAGGAACATTAATGCCGGTTTTTTCCGCCGCATGGACAACCCCCTCCGCCAGCACGTCACAGCGTAATATCCCACCGAAAATGTTAATCAGAATCCCCTTCACGTTCTTGTCTCCGAGCATAATTCTGAACGCATTCTCAACCATCTCCGCGTTGGCGCCGCCCCCCACATCCAGAAAATTGGCCGGTTCGGCGCCGGCCAGTTTAATGATATCCATGGTCGCCATGGCCAACCCGGCTCCATTGACCATATTTCCAATATTGCCGTCTAGTTTGATGTAGTTGAGATGAAACCTGGAGGCTTCCACCTCCAGAGGGTCCTCTTCGCCAACATCGCGGTATTCAATGATGTCTTTGTGGCGATACAGGGCGTTGTCATCAAAATCCACCTTGGCATCCAGGGCAATCACCGCATCCTCGGCGGTAATGACCAGAGGGTTAATCTCCACCAGCGAGCAATCGTAATCCATGAACAGCCGGTAAAGATTTGCAAGCATGGAAACAAATGGTCTCATCACGGAGGAGGACAGATTTAATCCAAAAGCTACCTGACGGCAGTGAAAGGGCTGGATACCGATAAGAGGATCAATGAAAACCTTGATGATTTTTTCAGGCGTTGAGGCCGCCACCTCTTCAATATCCATTCCTCCGGCCTGGCTGGCCATAATAACAATCTTAGCGGTGGCTCTGTCCGGAATAACACTCAAATAAAGCTCCTTTGCAATGTTGAGTCCCTGCTCAACCAGCACCTTATTGACCCTTTTTCCTTGAGGCCCGGTTTGATGGGTAACCAGATTCATCCCGATGATTTCCTCGGCAATTGCGCTGACGTCATCCGCTGATCCGGCAAGCTTTACCCCGCCCCCCTTGCCCCGGCCCCCCGCATGAATCTGAGCTTTAACAACAACCGGAAATCGGCCTAAATTCTCGGCAACCTTTTTGGCTTCATCAGGATTGAACGCAACGCCGCCGTCAGGAATAGGAATATTGTATTTCCTGAACAATTCTTTTGCCTGATACTCGTGAATCTTCATGATCCTGATCCTCCCTTTTGAATTGAAGATTGACTGTTGACAAATTAAAAAATAATCTGCTTTTATTCAATCCTCAATCGTTGATTTTCAATTGTTTCAGCCGATAACACACAGCACATCGTCTTTGGCCACCGAATCGCCGACGGAAAAATTAATCGCCCTGACCGTACCGTCCGCA